>DATAZF010000019.1:0-14269 GCA_036272235.1 Bryobacteraceae bacterium
TCCTTTCCGGTCTTCGGCTTCTCGTCGCGGTCGACATAAAAGATCTCGTCTGAAGTCGGATAGATTACGTCGAGCATCAACTCCTTCATCGTCCCGATGGACTGCAGCGTGGGACTCGGGGCGGTAGGAGGAGCCTGCGCCAGGCCCGCGCCGGCAAGCATGTAAAGTGCGCCGAAGAGTGGGAGAACCCGCATGGCGGCGATTCTAACACGCATTCAGCTCAGATTGAGCGTCTGGACGTCGGGTTCGCTGCCATCGAACCGGACGCCGTAATCCGCCGGCTCGCGCCGCCAGAGCAATGCCAGCAGGCCGGCAACAACACCGATGGCAAGAAGGGCCGCCAACGGTGTCCGGTCGAGCAATGTCTCCAGATCGGCCATCTTGAAGCTGTACGCGGAGAATCCGTACAAATAGAGGCCCGCCAGCAGCGCCATGTTCACTCTTCCCGGAAAGTACGAGCAGGTGAAAGGAACTTTATCGAAGGACCAGAACAGTAGTTCCGTAAGCAGCGCCCCCGCGGCCGCCTGTACGCCCATGTGCAGCAGGCCGGTGGCAAAGCCCCATCCCGCGACTTCCAGCGGGAAGAGCAACGTCAGAACCGGCAGCAGTCCGCGCACGATCACCAGCTTGCGCGAGGCATTCCTTGCCGCTCCGTTCCAATTGATTCCAGCGATCTGAAACGCCCAGTTGGCGGCCAGTTCAGAGGGAAACTGGAAGCCCGCGCGCAGTCCCGACACGACGAAGAAAGTGAGGAGGAAAGGCAACGCGCGCAATCCTTCAGCTGAAGTGTGCAGTCCGGTGGCATCGAGCCTCAGGGCAAGCACCAGCCCCAGCGCCAGACCCACGCTCAGGTAGCACGCCAGAAACAGACGGTGCTTCGTGCTGCGCGCGAGGATGCCGCTGCCGAAATAGAAAATCGCCCGCTCTTCCGGGCCGCGCAGCATCCAGTCGAACCAGCTGCGGCGATCCCGCAACGAGCCCGCGGCGCTGTCTTCCGCCTCGAGCGTGCGTCTGTAGTGCCGCGCAAACCCGACACCCCACATGGCGGCAAAGAACAACAGCGACAACCCGAAAGCCTTCCAGCCGAACGCGCCGAGCGACTGGAGCAGCGCGTCAGGACGATGGCCCGGGATCTCCTGCATGCCGGCGAACCAATAGGGCGGGAAGCGCCACATCCAGGCGGGGTAGCGCACCGCCACAAACCACACGTTGGCGTAGATGGGGAACAGCACGAGCGCGATCACCATCGCGGACATTCCGGCCATTTGCACGGACGGCGAGATCCGCCGGAAGAACCGCACCGAGGTGATATTGATCAGCAGCCCCTGCAGTCCCGCGACGAGCAGAAAACCGAACGCCGACGCGGCCACCGAGCTCACTATGAACAGCACTGTCGCCTCGAGGAAAACAAAACTGTGGGCCCGCGGGTTCATCACAAGAATAAGAAGGAGGATTCCGAGCGCGCCCCCGTTGATCGTCATCGCGAGAACACCGAGCAACACGCCAAGAGCTGCCATTTTCGCCGCGAATAACTCCCAGAGCCGCACCGGGAACAGAGTCAGGACGAGAAAATCGCGCCGGTCGGGAAACAGCATGTCCCACTCGAACAAGGTCGCGAAGCCGGATACGGTGAACGAGTAAGCGGCGAAGAATATCCGAACGAAGCGTACTTCGAGCGGCGGCGAATTCACGTCGCGAAGCAGCATACTCATCATCATTCCCGCGGCGTACAAGCCCGGCACGGCGACCAGCCCCAGGAGTTGCCACAGGTTCGTGTTGAAATCCGCGTCGGGCGCGAGGGCATCGCTTTCGACGAAACGCTGGCGGAAGAGCCGGAACAACTCGCGGAACTGGTGAGAACGGCTAATCACTTCCGGATCACGTGGACGATGTCGCCGGCGCGCGCTTCCATATCGTCCTGATGTACGAGCTGCGTGAAAATTTCTTCGAGGTTCGGGAGCTGCATGAGCCCGCGCAGGCGATCGACGGAATCGTCGGCTACGATGCGGCCTTTGTAGATGACCACGACATGCGCGCAGACTTTTTCCACCAGCTCGAGAATATGCGAGATGTAGAGGATCGTGCGGCCGCGCGCGGCGAGAGCGCGCAGCAGATGGCGGAAGAGCAGCGAGTTCGCGATATCGAGGCCCGACTGCGCTTCATCGAAGATCAGAATTTCCGGATCATGCAACAAAGCCGCCGCAATCAGGACGCGTTGTTTCATGCCTTTCGAATAAGTTGAAATGGCGGCCCATCGCGCTTCCCGCAGGCTGAGCAGTTCCAGCAGCTCATTCGCTTTGCGGGTTACGGCCGTTTCATCCATCCCGCGAAGGCGTCCGGCGAGCTGCAGATATTCGAGCCCGGTAAGGTAGCCGTAGAGATTGGGCTCCTCCGGCACGTAGCCCAGCTGCTGTTTGAAAGCGATGGGATCCTGGCGAATCTCGCGTCCATTGAACAAAACGGTGCCTTCGGTGGGATGAAGCAATCCCGTCAGCATCTTGACCGTGGTCGATTTGCCGGAGCCGTTGGGACCCAGATATCCGGTAATCTCTCCGGGCCGGACCGTGAAGTGGACGTGATCGACTACGGTGAGTCCCCGGAATCGCTTCGTCAGGCCGCGCACTTCGAGCATCAGGATTGGACTCCAGGGAAGGTGGTCCGGTTCCCGCCCGCGACATTTCCTGATACGCTCATCTGGAGATTTCCATGCGACTTCGCTGTGCCGTCACTGCCTCCCTGTGCCTCCTCGCGCCCGCCCTGGTTCAGGCGCGCGTCACCAGGATTGTAATCACAACCCGCACATCCGTGTTTAATGGGCAAAGCTTCGGCGCGACCGGCGCATACGAAAAGATCAAAGGCGTTGCGACAGGCGAAGTCGACCCGAAGGACCGGCGCAATTTGCCGATCACCGATATCGCGCTGGCGCCGAAGAACGCCGCTGGACGCGTGGAGTATCGAACCAACTTCACGCTGGTGAAGCCTGTCGATATGAGTAAGTCTTCCGGCGTGCTCTTCTACAACGTCGTCAATCGCGGCACACATGGCGGGACCGGCGACTTCAATTTCGGCGGCGATCCCGGCGACGGCTTCCTTTATAAACTCGGCCAGGCGCTTTTGTGGAGCGGCTGGCAGGGCGATATCCCGCTGACGACCGATGGATCCGACCGCGAAGGCATCGAAGTTCCCGTGGCCCGGAACGCGGACGGCTCTTCCATCACCGGACCTGTCTGGGACCGATTCACCAATGCCACTGGAAATACCCAGGCGCTGACGGGGACCTTCGGACGCACACCAGCCACTCTCGACACATCCAAAGCAAAATTGATTTCCGTGACGTCGGAAACATCGGCAGGTGTCAAAAGCGGCGTGGTTGCTATTTCGCCCGCGGATTGGGCCTTCGCCGATTGCCGCACGACCGCTTTCCCAGGCAAGCCGGATCCCGGGCGCATCTGTCTGAAACCCGGCTTCAATCGCGACCTTCTTTATGAAGTCACGTTTACGGCGAAGGATCCGCTCGTTCTCGGACTCGGGATGGCGGCCATGCGCGATGTTATTTCGTTCTTTCGTTCGTCGGCCAAAGACGACGGGGGAACCGCCAACCCGCTGGCGGCTACGATCGCCCATACGATCTGCACGGGCACCTCGCAATCCGGACGTCTGGAAAAGACCTTCCTCAACCTGGGCTTCAACGAGGACGAAGCGGGCAAGATGGTTTGCGACGGAATGAACACACGCATCGCCGGTATGCTGGGCGGCTTCAACGTGCGCTTTGCCAAGCCGGGCGATATGGCCGAGCTCTACGATCCCGGCACCGACGGACCGGTCTGGTGGAGCGACTATATCGACGATCTGCGGGGGCGGCCGTCATGGGGCATTCTGCATCGCTGCGAGGCGACAAAGACGTGTCCTAAAATCACAGAGACTTACGGTGGTCCCGAGGTCTGGTATTCGCGCGGCACGGTGGGCATAACCGGCACCGACCACAAGAAAGACCTTCCGCCGCCCGCGAATGTGCGGCGCTACTATCATCCGGGAACGACGCACGGCGGGGGGCGCGGCGGTTTCGCGCTCGGAGTCGCATCGCCAGACACGAGCGTCCTCGCCAATAACCCCAACTCGCAGCGGGAGACGGATCGCGCTCTCTACCTTGCCCTGTTCGACTGGGTCGTGAAGAACACGCCGCCTCCGCCGAGCGCCTATCCCAACCTGAAAGACCGGACGCTGGTAACCGATACATCCGCCGCGATGGGATGGCCCAATATTCCGAATGCGCCGAAGCCGGATGGCGTGGTCAACGCGATGTTCGATTACGACTACGGGCCCGCTTTCCGGCTCAACGACGATTCGGGGGTTATCGCGAACGTACCGCCCGCGATCCGGCGCGCGATTTTTCCGCTGGTGCCCAAAGTGGACGCCGACGGCAACGAGCTCGGGGGCATTCCGTCGCTACTGCATCGCATGCCTCTCGGCACTTATACGGGGTGGAACCCTATTCCGACGGGGGCGCTCAAAGGCCACCAACGGTCGCTCTCCGGCGGTTACGTTCCTTTTGCAAAGACCAAAGCCGAGCGGATGGCCAGCGGCGATCCTCGTCTTTCGATCGAAGAGCGGTACCCGAGCGCGGAGATGTATTATCAGGCGGCAGCCAAACAGGCGGACATTCTCGTCAAACAGCGCTTCCTTCTGCCGGAAGATTCCGCGCGGCTGCTTGAACAGATCAAGAGCGAAACGGGGAGTCTTTTCGGACGCTGAGACGTCGATCGCTTGACTCGAAGAGGCCGATTGGACAATCGGCCGCAACGCTGCCGACCTGTCCCACATGCGCGGCCGAAAATCTTCGCTACTTCTTTGGGCCGCCGTCGTCGGCATTACCGGCGAACACCTTGCGCCCGCCGGGGAGCGTGACGAGACGGGCATCCATCATGTTCGAACCGTCTTTAGCGCGGTAGCCGTCGACGGTAACCTGATCGCCGGTTTTCAATGAATCGCGTTTCCATCCGGCGCGGATCAGTCCGTTGGGTCCGTTGGTTTCGCACGCCCAGTTCACGGTCGAGCCGTTGGCATTCTTCACATCTACATAAAAGAACGTGTGGGGATTGGCCCATTCCACTTTTGTGACGACGCCTTTGAGCTCGATGCGTTTGGAGCCGTCGAATTCCGCCGAGAAGGAATGATGCGCGATCGCGGGGACCGAAACCATCAGCCCGGCGATCATGGCCGGAAGCGCAAGACGAGTGTTCATACTAATCACTATTATGGATGGAGGAGAGTCCACGTGAGACACCGCCTTGCCGCCGCTTCGGTCCTGCTGGCCATCGTTCCCTTCGCGATCGCGCAATCGAAGGTTCCCCGCGCACCCAATGGAAAACCCGATCTGTCCGGATTCTGGAAGGGGCCGCTGCTGCGCAATATGGACAAGAATGTGCCCGGCGGATTCGCCGCGATCATGACTCCCGCGGGTAAGGCGGCCTACGAATATAACAAGACAAAGTCGGTCAATCCCGAGGGGCTGTGCCTTTTCGCGGGGATTCCGCGAGCCAGTATCAGCGGCGTGCCGTTCGAGATCGTGCAAAGTCCCAAACGCATGGCGATTCTCTATGAGCTGATGAACACGTTCCGATCTATTCCCGTGGATGGGCGCGCGCATCCGAAAGACATCGAGCCATCATTTTTCGGGAATGGGATCGGCCGATGGGATAGCGATACTTTCGTAATCGACTCAATCGGGTTCAAGGACAAGTTGAGCTGGATCGATGACGACGCGCACCCGCACAGCGACGCCATGCATGTGGTCGAGCGATGGACGCGCACGGACGCGACGCATCTCGCACATGAAGTGACGGTGGAGGATCCGAAGTTTTATACGAGGCCGTTCAAGTTCGATCGGGTGTTCACGATGATGCCGGAAGGGCAGGAACTCATGGAGTTCGCCTGCGATGAGAACAATATCGATCGGAACGGCGGGCATCTGGGGTTCGGGCCGCACGATCCGTCGACTTATAAAGAGCAGATCAAGTAGGTTGTACCGCCGGCGGTACGACTTACTTCGATGACGTTTGGTTTTCGGCGAGGAGCTTTTCGACCTTCGTCACGAACTCGCCGGTGGCCTGTTTGTAGAGCACGCCGCTGGCGGGTCCGGGGAAGCCGGCATGTGCGCCGCGCACGAGTCCGTCGCGTCCGACGAAGAACGTTGTTGGCCACGCATCCCAGTTCACGGCCTGCGTCAGTTTCTCTTTGGCCGTCTCGGTTTCACCGCCCAGCAGCACTGTGTACTTGATCCCATACTCTTTCATGAATGCGCGCAGGCGGGTTGGGTTCTTCAGCTGGTCCGCCTCTTCGAAGGAAAGCGCAACTATTTCCAAACCCTGCTTGTGGTACTTGTCATACAGCGAAGCGAGGAAGGGCGCTTCGTCGTGGCAGTTCGGGCACCAACTTCCGGTGATATTGATCAGCACGACTTTCCCACGGAACTGCGGGTCCGTGTTCGAAACTGTCTTGCCATTCAAATCGGGAAAGCTGAATGGGAACGGCTGATTCGGGTCCTTCACTGTGGTGTGTTTGTCGGCGTCGGCCGGTTCGGGCAAACCTTTGGCGCGGGCTTCCTCCGGGCGGACAGCTTTCATATCGCTGAAGCCGTGGAGCGCGCTGAGCTTCACTTCCATCGTGCCGTCGCTCTCCGGCTGAATGATCATCAGCGCCGGACGCGCGCCCGAGAAATGGCTCAGGACGAACTTGCCATCCTTATAAGACCCGGTCAGCGTCCCAGTGTCGCCGTCAACCCGCAGAATCGCGCCGGAAATATCCGTGCCCGATTGGCGCAGGATCAGCCGCCAGGCCTTTTCGCCTTTGGAACTGCTCACGCCGGTGAGATCCCACTGGCCAGCGATGGAAGGCGCCTTGACGTTCGTTTCCGGTTTCGTGCCAACGGCGCGCACCGCGTGCACGTGAGACATCTTCTTGAGCATCGGTCCGTACTCGCCATCAAGGACGCCATCTTTAACGGTGGCCGTGAGTTTGGCGAGATAACTGTCGAAGCTGAGAACCAGAGAGCCGTTCTCGATCGTGCCGCTGTTCGAGACCTCGCGGTTATCCCCATTGAAAAACCAGCCCTTGACGTTGGCGCCGCTGCCGGAGAGCTCAAGCTTGAACGGAATATCGGTGTCGTTGTAGGTGATTGTGGCGTCCCAGAGGCCGGCCACGGATTGGGCCCAGGCGGCGGGAGCAAAGAGGACGACGGAGGCGGCGAACAGACGGAGCTTCATGGTTTCCCCTCGATTCAGATAGAGAATATGGAGTTTGATGTCCCAAGTCAACCGTGGGATTCACACGCGGGATTACGCCAATGTTCGTGATATAGTCCGGCAAATGCACGAAAAAATACAGTGGCGTTTGAGCGCGCTGCCAACGGGTATTGGGATCCGGGTTGCGTGGACAGGCCGGTCAGCTTCATTGGGCGAACGGTTGTCTGGAAGTTCAGCAGGCAGGCGCGTTGATTACGGAGTTGAAATGAGAAAAACCATACTGCTGGCCGCCCTTCTATGCGCCCCGCTTGCCGCCCAGACATTTGAGGTTGCTTCAATCAAGCCCAGTGTGACGCCGCAGGGGCAGGGTCTGCGGAGTTTGCGCGAGGACATCACGACCGGCCCGGACCGCTTGACGATGATCAATGTCAATCTGAATACGGCCGTCCGATGGGCATATAAATTGGGCGTCTACGAGATCAGCGCGCCCGACTGGATGACGAGCGAGCGATTCGATTTCACGGCGAAGGCCGCGAACTCCGTGCCTGAAGATCAGCTTCGGGCGATGCTGCAGGCGCTGTTGAACGAACGCTTCAAGCTGGAAGTTCATCGGCAGACGAAGGAAGTCTCAGGATATGCGCTGGTGCCCGGGAAAGGGGCGCCGAAGCTCGTCAAGGTGGACGATACAGGCGGAGGAGAAGGCGCGATGACCGGAGCCGGTCTGGTTTTCGAGGGCCACAAGATGCCGCTTTCGCGCCTGTGCGACATTCTTGCATCGGCGCTGAAGACGCCTGTACGGGATATGACCATGCTCGAAGGGAATTACGATTTCAAACTGGATATGCGCCCTTATTTGGCGCAGGTGCAGCCGCAACCGGGCGGCGGGCTGGACCTGGTCGGAATCGCTATTTCCGCGCTGCAGGAACAGCTTGGACTGCGGCTGGAGTCGAAGAAATTTCCCATGGAAGTGCTGACCGTGGACCGCATGGAGAAAACGCCGACGGAAAATTGAACCGGCCTTGCCGCGTCAGCACTGTTCCTGCAATTCGGTTCCTACAATATTGGTATGACTTCTTTTCCTCGTTTAGCTTTTCCTCGTTTATCGTCTCCCCGTTTATCGTCTCCCGGTTTATCCTCGGCCATGTTGGCCGCGGTGGCCGCCGTTTCGCTATTTCCCGCAACGTTTTCCGCAAAAGCGGCCGAACCGGATCCCAAAGCAATTACTTACACGCTCCCGGACAAGATCGAATGGAAGAAGGGCGCGGCCAGCGATTCCGCCGTGCTGCAGGGTGATGACAAGAAGCCCGGCGTCTACGTGCAATTGCTGCGCTGGCACCCGAATAATATGAGCCGTCCGCACAGCCATGACACGGCGCGCTATATCTACGTGGTTTCCGGCACGTGGTGGGTGGGTACCGGCGACAAGTTCGATCCGGACAGCACGAAGCCGCTGCCCGCGGGCTCTTACGTGATGGATATCCCGAATGAGCTGCACTACGACGGCGCGAAAGATCAGGAATGTGTGCTGATGATCGTCGGCACCGGACCCATGAAGACGACGTCTCCGAAGCCGTTTCAGGCCGGCTCGATCAAAAAGTAGCCTCCTGTGCGAACTCGCCGCGCCGTATTATTCCTGCTGAGCGTGGCTATCGCTGCAACGCCCATACTCGCTCACCATTCCTTCCCGGCGGAATACAAGGTCAATCAGCCGGTCAAGCTGACAGGCGTGGTCACGCGTGTGGAGTGGCGGAATCCGCATATCTGGTTCTACGTCGATGTGAAAGACGAAACGGTCAAGAAAACGAGTTGGGCGTACTCGGGCGGCGCGCTGGGGCAATTTGATGCGCCGCGGAATCAGTCGCGAGGTCATTCAACCGGGAGTGACAATCATGGTCGAAGGTTTCCACGCGAAAGACGGCTCGCATAATGGCTCCGGCGGCAAAGCGACATTTGCGGACGGCGCAGCGTATTTACCGCGGGCGCTGAAACAAGCTGCCGGAAAGGAAGAAACAGGTCTATGCGGAACGTAGTTGCGATCGCCGCGATAGCGGTGACGGCGGTAAGTCTGGCGGGTCAGGATGCCAAATTCCCGCCGCGCTCCGCCGACGGCAAGCCCGACTTCAGCGGGATCTACGAATGGCCTAAAGCGATTTCAGGCGAGCGCGGCGCCGGATCGGCGACGATCTTCGACCGGGGCAAGTTCGCACCGTTCAAGCCCGGGGGCGAACCGTTTCTCGAACCGCGCACGGGCGATCCGCGGCACGACGAACCGCGCGATTTCTGCTTGCCTGCCGGATTTCCTTCGGGCATGTTGTCGGCGAACGCGGTGCGCTTCGTGCAGAACAAAAACTTCCTCGCGATGGCGCATGAGTTCCAGGGGATGACACGGCTGATCCCGCTCGATGGGCGTCCGCACCGCAAGGGGCTGGAGCCGAGCTTCTATGGAGACCCTGTTGGGCACTGGGAGGGCGACACGCTGGTGGTTGAGACGACGGGCTTCAAGCGCTGGTCGCTCGACGATTATTTCTACAAAAATCCCAAAGAATATCGGATGCACAGCGATGCCCTGCGGACGGTGGAACATATCAGCTGGAAGGATGCGAAAACGCTCACTTATCAGCTCACAATCGACGATCCGAAAATTTTCGCGGCGGCGTGGTCGGAAGATTTTACGATGGCCGCGAAGCCCGAGTGGGACCAGATGGGCATTTTCGAATACGTCTGCGAAGAGAACAATCGCTGCCCGGGCGGCAAGTGCGCAAAGTAGATTACGATTTGCCAGCGCGAACCCGAAGAGCACGGGACACCTCACCATACCTTCGTGCCAGGAATCCGCCGCTGTCGATCCAGATCCATTGCGGGATGGTGCAGGTGTTGGGATGAAGCGGGTGCCACCATCGGGGCGCTGCCTCCGGTTTTGAGCGCGTGATCCCAGGTGATGGAGAGAGTCAGAGGCGGAGCAGACGACTGCGCGCGCGACCCCGTGACGGCCACCTCCCCCGAGATCTGCCGCCGGAGTCACGCGCCAGCCAATCCGTTCCCCTGTTGTATCGTGAGATAGTTTGCTGATTCCAGCGAAAACTCGCCATTTCAACAACTTTGTTCTCGTTAGGAATGTTCGAGTTGCGCCGCTCCTCTGTGAAAACCGTGTGAATAAACCGGCGCCACGATGATCTGTTTGGGCCGAGATGTGGCGACGGATGAATCGGTCGCCGTCGAATTCGAAGAGACGATCGTCTCGGTCAGGAGCGTCGAAGCGGCGCCGGTCGAGCCTGGGCACGAGTTCTCGTCGCCGGATCGCCTTTACGTGACACCCGGTTTTATCGATCTGCAGGTCAATGGCTTTGCGGGCGTGGATTTCAACGACGCCGCAACGCCGGTCGAAGCTATCGGCAGGGCCCTCGATGCCATGTTCGCAACCGGGGTGACGCGGTGCCTCCCGACGATCATTACCGGATCTCCAGACGCCATGCTGGCCTGTCTTCGCAATCTCCGGCGCGCCCAGATCGAATTGCCGCACGGCCGCGCGATCGTGGGGTTCCATGTGGAAGGCCCGCACATCGGCGCCGAGGACGGGCCGCGCGGCGCGCATCCGGCGCGATGGGTGCGTCCGCCGGATCTCGATGAGTTCGCGTGCTGGCAGCAAGCCACGGACGACAACATCCGTCTGGTGACGTTGTCGCCGCACTGGCCGGAGGCGCCCGCCTACATCTCGGCTCTCACGAAGGCCGGCATTGCCACGAGCATCGGCCACACGGGCGCGAACGCGAGCCAGATCGCGGCCGCCGCCGAAGCCGGCGCCATCCTTTCCACTCATCTTGGCAACGCGACCTACAGGGTCGTGCGCAAGTTTCCGAATTCCATCTGGGACCAGTTGGCGGAAGACCGATTGAACGCCAGCTTCATTGTGGATGGGTTGCACCTCGATCCGGCGTTCCTTCGCGTGGCGTTGCGCGCGAAATCGGTGGAGCGAACGGTGCTGGTCACGGATGCCGCGGCGCCGGCGGGCGCGAGCCCGGGACCCTACCGTTTGGGCGAAATCGACGTGGAACTCACCGATGACGACCGCGTGGTCATGACGGGCACGCAGAAGCTGGCAGGTTCTTCGCTGCGGATGAACCGCGCGATTGAAAACCTCGTCCGCATCGGCGGCTTGAGCCTCCGCGATGCGATACAGACCGCCACAGTAAACCCGGCGCGCATCATTCGATTAGAAGGCCGCACCGGCGGACTCAAACCCGGTGAACGCGGCGACGTCGTTGTCTTCCGCCACACGCCGGGGATCGTGATCGAAGCCGTATATCTGGATGGAAGCCGCGTGGCTTAGTACTACTGTGTTATAAACTATTGGCGCCTTGGGATTTATGGTTCCGCGCGAGTAATCTGAAGGTGTGAGCGGCGTTTCGGGAACGGGTAAAGCTGGCCCGGTGCCCGATGTTTACGGGATCGTGCGCACGGCCGTGGAGGGCAGGCGGCCAATCTCTGCTGTTTACCATAATCGCCACCGCCTGTTTTGTCCGCACAGGCTGGGGCGGAACAAGGAAGGGCAGTTCCGAGTGCTTTGCTATCAGTACGGCGGAGAAAGTGAAACTGGCCTGAAACCGGCGGGATCACCGGATAACCGGCGCTGCATTGCGCTCGACAAGCTCGGCAGGGTGGAACTGCTGGACGGAGCGTGGCAAACGGCACCGAACCACTCACGACCCGCATCCTGCATAGTTGAGGCGGATGTTGACGCGGAAGATTATCCGGAGCGCGATCCACAGCAGGGACATTGAGGGAGCAGTCCGATCAGATAGCGGGCAATGACGATTCTGAGGGTCGCGATCGAGTGTGGGTTATGCCGCTCGGGTCTTATGCGGAGAACCGCGCGGCCGGAAGCTTTGTGGCGGTTTGGCAGCGCGTAGTCCAAGACGCCCGGCGCGTGCTGAGGGGGAAAAACGGCTCCGCTCGGCGACCAGGAACCCATACGAGACGATGCAGAGAGTGGCGTGATGGTGAAATCCGCGCCAGCCTCGCCCTTCAAAATGACCCAGCCCCAGTTCCTGTTTCAACTCCTCGTAATCGCGTTCAATGATCCAGCGGTGTTTGGCAAGGTGGACGATGTCAGTCAGGGGCAGGTCTACGGGAAGAGTCGAGAACCAGTATTTTGTCGGCTCACTTTCGCCTTCCGGCCATTCGATCAGAAGCCATTCTTCCGCATGCGGCTCCGCGCGCCAGTAATCGCGATGTGCCGGGCGTACACGAACCGCGGCAAAGCGTGATTGGAGCTCATCTTTGACTCCGGCACGCCAGCAGACGGTTTCCCATGCGTCCGGGGCCAGTGACTGCGCAAGGCCTTTCACCGTTACCGGCTGATGTTTCAGATCACGCTGCAGCAGTTTCGGCGGACGGCCCAAGCCCTTGCGCACGGGAGTGGATGCGGGTTGCTCACCGGGTTTCCATACCGTCACCGTACTCATGAGTCCCGCAACATAAGGCAGAGCCCATTCGGTCAGTTGTGCCCGGAACTGCGAATCATTGCCATATCCGGCGTCGGCCAGCACCACGCCCGTGGGGACACCACGTTCCCGTGCCCGCTGGATTTGAGCCAGTGCAATCTGGGGCTTCGTTTGAAATGCAACCTCTTCGGGGACCCCGGCTTTCTTCCGTCGTTCCGGATCACTGGCCCAGACTTCCGGAAGATATAAGCGAAACGCGATCGGCATACTCGATGCCTCCGTCGTCACGGAAAGACTCACAGCTACGCGGCAGTTGTCCTGCTTGCCCACCTGTCCGCAATACTGCCGGGCCACTCCCACGGAGTGCTTGCCCTTCTTCGGAAAACCCGTGTCATCCACAACCCACGCCACCACGGGACCTTGCCGCAGCATGGAAGGCAACACCGTATCCAGCGCCCGATCGAGCAGGACCTCGTCATCCCAGGGACCATCCGCCACCAGATGATGCAGAGACTGATGCATGCGGCGAACATTAGCCGGCGCAAGCTTCGCTGCCATCGGCTCAACGCTCTTCCGTTCTCCCGGCAAAAGCAATCCTGTGCAATATGCCTTGAAAGGAACGATCCGATCCGAATGTCCCGCCGCCTGCGCCAGGCTATCGAGATATGCAGCGAACCGTTTCTGTTGTGCGCCTGGCGCTCTCGTTGATGTGGCGCTCACAACAAAAACAAAATATCATGTTTTATAACACAGTAGTACTAGGGTGTAGACAGGCGTCATCTGTTCTAGAAGTACCTTGTATCGTTTTCGTCGTTCTGTTGTTTTCTTTGTTGTGATACTCATTTGGTTTTCCTTTGTATCGTTCCCGAACACACGGGTATCCCACAACCGACGAAAAGCTCTCTTCCCGGCGCTTCTGTTTTGCTCAGATTGTTGTGTGTTTTTGCCGACTGCGTGTCGGCGGTACATCTCTATTGCATCATGGAAACGATATCTGTCAAGTTTCTCCAGATCACGTAATCACTCTGATTCTATTGATGTATCTTGCATCCGAGCACCCAAGAAAAGATGCCGAATAGACGCATCTAATTCCGCTCGTTGTCACTGGAGCAAACCGCCCTTCTCCGTATCCGGCTCGATGTTAAGGTCTCGACTGCACGCAATTTCCAGCAAGGCTTCGGCGGTTCGCATGTGGAGGTCCGCCTCAAACATGTGGCGTTTAATGGCAATACGCAGTTCCTCGACGCTCATCCATCCGGCTTCAATGTGGGTCATTCGTTTTCTCCGATCTGCTTCTTCAACTTCAGAAAGCCAGAGCCGGTATTGGGCGCTGATCCGGCTCAGACTCTTCCTCTTGCGATCTACTCTGCGTACTGCACGACCCCATCTGGAATCGCAAGGCACATTTTGTTCTCGAACCACAATTCCGTCGTGTTGCCTTTTACCACCACGTCGGCCCAATGGAAGGATTGAATCGAGAACAACATCGAACCACCACCCGGCCCCTTGCCATCCGAGATACAGATATCGGGGTATTGCCCTCTGTCGTTTCGATGTCCTGACAGCTTCTCACCGTCGATTACTTGT
>DATAZF010000020.1:0-9087 GCA_036272235.1 Bryobacteraceae bacterium
AGCGTCCATGGCTTAAGTCCGGAGCGGCGCCCCAAAAATTCCCCCCACATACACGAAAGAAGCCAATTTCCTTTCAGGACCCAATCCCGCCAACACAAACATTTTCCCCGATTTATCGAAATTCTCAGGCCTGCGGTAAATTGGCTTCGTTGGCTTCGTTTTGCCCGAAAATCGGGTTTAGATTGGCTTTTTGAACACCCGGACGGCCACCGGTCACCCGTATGCTCGAAAGCCAAAAAACCGATATTTCCAAACGAAGTGAACCCACGGCGGCGGAGTACCGATGCTCGCTGCTGCTCTGCCAAATTCACCCTTTGCGGAACGATCCTGACAATTGGCGGAAAACAAAAGGGACCGAGCTCGGGCTCCGTCAACTCCAGCGAAGCCGGATCCACGAACCCGGCGGCATCCGCCATGCCTTTTTCCACCGCCGGACCGCTCCGGCATGATATTTTAGTTGCCACGCGGCATATCAGAATCATGGTCCTTGTCAAGCGACACCTCGCCCCCGTACTTTTTACAATCCTTCTCGCCGGCGTTCTGCCTCTCCACGCTCAGGTAGACCTCTCCGGCGTCTGGGCCGACCGCATCACTGAAGACTCCTACGAACGCTCCGGCGGTCCGCCCCTCGGCGACTACCAGGGCATCCCCCTCAACGATGCCGGACGCATGAAGGCCGACTCCCACGACCACTCCGAGTGGAGCCTTCCCGAATTCCAGTGCCGCCCGCATCCCGGACCTTACCAGTGGCGCGCCCTCGGCGCCGTCCGCATCTCCGAGGAAATCGACCCTGTCTCCCGCGAGCTCACCGCCTTCCACTTTGAATACCTGCGCTCCATGGAACGCCCCGTGTTTATGGATGGCCGCCCGCACCCGCCCGCCTGGGCGCCGCACACATGGTCTGGCTTTTCCACCGGTAAGTGGCAGGGCAACATGCTCGTCATCACGACCACGCATCTCAAGGGCGCGTATCTCCGCCGCAACGGCGCATCTTTCAGCGACGACGCCACGATGATGGAGTACATCACGCGCCACGGCAACTATCTATTGGTGACCATGATCGTCACCGACCCCGTCTGGCTCGAAGAGCCCTTCATCCAGACCACCAACTACGAGCTCGACCCGCACACGACTCTCTCTTATTACCCGTGCACGGTCAGCGAGGAAAACATCTCGACCGCCGTTCCGCACTTCCTCCCCGGCCAGAATCCGAATCTCGGGGCCGACGATATCCCGCAGGTCGCCGCGCGCGGCGGCAAGGAATCCACCTATCCCGAATACCGCGCGAAGCTGAAGGCCAACACCGCCGCGGAGCCGCATAGCGCTGCTGCCAAAGTCATCTCGCCGGATGCCGGATTCCCCGGACCCAACGCCGACATCAAGGTCATGCCCGTTCAGGGCAACGTATATATGTTGATCGACGGAGGCGCCAACGTCATCGCATCCATCGGACGCGACGGCATCCTGCTCGTCGACACCGGCACCGAAAGCCAGAGCACGAAGCTGCTGTCGAAAGTGCTCGATCTCGCGACGGCCATCACGTCTTCGCCGCAGCCGAACCGTTGCCTCGGTCTTCACTGTGCCGGAACCCCCGCCGGCTGGACCAGTCCTTCGTTGAACGCCATCATCAACTCTCCCGCCCCACCCAAGCCCGTCCGCTTCATCCTCAATACCAGTGGGGACCCCGACCACGTCGGCGGCAACGAAAAGCTCGCCACCCTTCCCGCGGATGCCAAGATCGTCGGCGTCACCTTCCCGCCGGTGGGCGTCGCTCCCGGCGCCACCGTGGTCGCGCAGGAGAACGTCCTCAAGCGCATGAGCGAGCCTTCCAAAGGTGAGAAAGCCGCGCCCTCCGGTGCCCTCCCCACCGACACCTATCACAACGCGGGCTACAAACTCAGCGAGTTCTTCAACGGCGAAGGCATACGGATGTATTCCGAGCCCGCCGCCCACACCGACGGCGACAGCATCGTCTTCTTCCGCTATTCGGACGTGATCGCCGCCGGCGATGTCCTGCGCACCGATTCCTATCCGGTAATCGACGTTGTGCATGGCGGCACCATCGACGGCGAGCTCGCGGGCCTGAACAATATCCTCGATCTCGCGATCCCCGAATTCCGCTCGCAGGGCGGCACCATGATCATCCCCGGCCACGGCCGCCTTTGCGACATCGGCGACGTGGCGAACTATCGCAACATGGTCTCGCTCATGCGCGATCGCATCGCGGACCTCAAGAAGAAGGGCAAGACCCTCGACCAGGTGAAAGCGGCCAGGCCAACGATGGATTACGACGGGCTCTACGGCGCGCCGGACACGTTCATCGAAGCCGTCTACAAGACTCTTAAAAATTAGGAGAACCAAATGAAGCGCAAACTATTCCTGACAGTATTGTTGACAGCAGCGAGCGCCTGGGCCCATCATTCCCTGGCGGCAACCTATCACGCCGATCAGGAAATCAAGCTCGACGGCAAAATCATCGACTTCCTCTTCCGCAACCCCCATTCCTTCCTCCAGATCGAAGCGCCGGACGAAAAGGGCGTGATGCAGCGCTGGTCGCTCGAATGGCGCGCATCCGGCCAACTCGGCCAGCAGGGCATCAAGCGCGATACCCTCAAGGTCGGCGACGAAGTAGTTGTGACTATCAATCCTTCGCGGACGGCCTCCGACCATCGCGGCGCCTTGAAGACCCTGCACCGCAAATCCGACGGCTTCGGTTGGGGTAACAACCCCGGAGACACGAGTGAATAGCCGATTCCACTCCAACTCAATAAAACCCACCGCCACGACCGCCCAGCCTGTAGGGCAGGATGGCAACCTGCGCGGGATTGGCAATCCCACTGTAGAGTCGAAGCCCAACTGGTTTCTTCTGCTCTCAATAACCCTGCTCGCCATCGCATTACCTCTCGCGGCACAGGTTCCCTTCAACCCCTCCGGCAATCCCGGAGCCGGCGCGGGCCGTGGCGGCCGAGGTGGCAGAGGTGGCCGCGGACCGGCCCCGACCGCGAAAGCCGCCGCTCCGATCGACATGACCGGTTACTGGGTCTCGGTCGTGACCGAAGACTGGAAATTCCGCATGGTGATGCCGAAGAAGGGTAACTTTGCAGGCGTCCCGCTGAATCAGGAAGGCCGCAAAGCAGCCGCGGCATGGGATCCGGCAAAGGACACCGCCGATGGCAATCAGTGCCGCTCCTACGGAGCCGCTGGGCTGATGCGCGTGCCCGGCAGGCTTCACATCACCTGGGACAACGACACTACGATGAAGGTTGAAACCGACGCCGGCACGCAAACACGTTTGTTTCGCTTCGGCTCGAAAGAACCCGCCTCGGAAGCCCCGTCATGGCAGGGCTACTCAATAGCCGAGTGGGAGCCCGCGACCACCGGCCGCGGTCAGCCCAAAGAAGGCGATCTCAAAGTAGTCACGAATCATCTGTTGTCCGGATATCTGCGGAAGAACGGTGCCCCCTACAGCGCCAACACGGTGCTCACTGAATACTATGACCGTATCTCCGCGCCGAACGGTGACGAATGGCTGGTGGTGACGACGGAAGTTAGCGACCCGCAATACCTGAGTTCGCCCTTCATCACGAGCACCCACTTCAAGAAGCAGGCGGATGCCAAAGGCTGGGCACCGGAGCCCTGCTCCGCCAACTAACTTGCAGGGCAGGATGCGCATCCTGCGGCCGATTGGCAATCAGGTTGGCAATCCGCCTCTTTATTGCCGCGCCGTCGTCGTCACTTCACGCGCCGAATCCCGCTGCAGTCTCTCGATTGTCCGGTCGATTTCCGCGAGCCGACGGCGCAACATTGCAATCGTTTGTAGGATCGTCCCCCGCGACGTCATAATGGGCAAACTATATCAGATATTGCAGACGGCGCAAGCGATATCATAAGCAACGGAAACAACGCGGTATCAGGAGATGAAGAACATGGCGAAATCGAAACCACTCGGCAGGCGTGGGTTCCTCAAGGGCGCGGCGGCGGGTGGCGCTGTGCTGGCTGCCGGCGCGCCCGCCGCCCTCGCGCAGGAACCCGCCGCCCCGCGCAACGCGACCGCCCGGCCCAACCCAACCACTCTCGCGGCGGATACGGGCCGGCGCCCTCCGCTTGCTTCCGCGCGCCTGATCGAGCGGCCCGGTTCCGACTTCATGGTCGACGTCCTCAAGACGCTCAACCTGGAATATCTGGGCTCCAATCCCGGGTCCACTTTTGAATCCCTGCACGAATCTCTGATCAACTACGGCAACAATCAGATGCCGGAATTCCTGACCTGTTGCCATGAGGAGTCCGCCGTCGCGATGGCGCACGGCTACTTCAAGATCGAGGGCAGGCCGATGATGGCGCTCATCCACGGCACCGTCGGATTGCAGCATGCGTCGATGGCCATCTACAACGCCTATGCCGACCGCGTGCCCGTCTTCATGGTCGTCGGCAATCACGCCGATGGCGCGGTGCGCGGCTCCGGCGTCGAGTCGTATCACAGCGCGCAGGATATGGGCGCGCTTGTCCGCGACTTCGTGAAGTGGGATGACGAGCCTTACTCGCTCGGCCACTTCGCTGAATCGGCTGTGCGCGCTTACAAGATCGCGATGACGCCGCCGATGGGGCCGGTCCTCATCGTCGCCAACAACGAAATTCAGAGCCGTCCCCAGACCGATATGAGTCTGAAGGTCCCGAAGCTTACGATGACGAGGCCGCCGCAGGCTGATGACGCGACGGTGGCGGAAGCGGCGAAGATGCTTGTAAACGCGGACTTCCCGCTCATCGTCGCGCAGCGCGCTGCCCGTACGCCCGAAGGCATGAAGCTCCTCGTCGAGCTCGCTGAGACGTTGCAGTCGCCGGTGAACAGCTCCGAGCGCATGAACTTTCCGCTCCAGCATCCGCTCGCCGGCACCGGCGGACCCGGCTATCGCGCGGACGTCATCCTGAATCTCGAAGTTGCCGACGCCTCCGGCGCGGCTCGCGCTGCCCACGCGCGCGGTGCGAAGACCATCAACATCACCGCGGGCAATCTTTTCCTGAAAAGCAATATTCAGGATGCCGGCCACTACGCCTCCGACGTCGATATCGATATAGGCGCCGATGCCGAAGCCACCCTCCCGGCCCTGATCGAGGCCACGAAAAAACTGATAACCGCGGATCGAAAGCGCGCGCTTGAAGAACGTGGAGTGAAGCTCGCCGCCGCCCACAAACAGGCGCGGAATCGCCTGATCGAACAGGCCGCCATCGGCTGGGATGCCAGCCCCATCAGCCTCGCCCGCATGTCTGCTGAGCTGTGGCCGCTGATCCGCAACGAAGACTGGTCGCTCGTCTCGTGGCAGGGCTTCATCAGCGAGTGGCCGAACAAGCTCTGGAATTTCGACAAACACTACCAGTACATGGGCTCGCACGGAGGCGGCGGCATGGGCGCCGGATTACCAATGGCCGTCGGCGGCGCTCTCGCCAATAAAAAGCACGGCCGCCTCTCGATCAACATCCAGACCGATGGCGATCTCAACTACGCGCCGGGCGCGCTCTGGACGGCTGCGCACCACCAGATCCCCATGCTCACGATCATGCACAACAACCGCGCTTATCACGCGGAAGTGATGTTCGTACAGCAGCAGGCCAGCTTGCACAACCGCGGCGCGGATCGCTGCCACATCGGCACGAAGCTGACCAGTCCAAACATCGACTACGCCAAAATGGCGGCGGCTTATGGCATCTACGGCGAAGGACCGATTACCGATCCCAAAGACCTCTCCGCTGCTTTCAAGCGCGGCATCGAGCGTGTGAAGAAAGGAGAACCGGCGCTGATCGACGTGATCACGCAGCCGCGCTGACCGCCATGAAAGTATTCGCAATCATTTTGGCGCTCGTGAGCACTGCGGCGGCGCAGACCGGCAACGCCGCCGCGGGCAAGGCTCTCTACAACGACAAGTTCATGTGCTACACCTGCCACGGTTACTCCGGGCAGAACGGCTCGGGCGCGCGCCTGGTCCCGATGAAGAAGGATCAGGCCGCCTTCATCGCATATGTCCGCAATCCAGCGCAGCCAAACCGTATGCCATCCTTCTCGCCGAAGGTCATGTCCGATGCGCAACTCGCCGATGTGTACGCGTACATCAAGTCGCTGCCTGACTCGGATCCGGACCCGAAGTCAGTTCCGCTGCTTCGGGACTTGATCAAATAGGCGGTTACTCAGTGACCGCGATATAAACCGGATTACTGACCGCTCCGTTTACATTCACAGTGACCGGAATCAGCGCTCCAACCGGCGTGTCAGGCGGAATAGTGGCATTCACCTGATACAAACCGACCGCCGTCGGCGTCAGTCCCGCGAAGAATGCAGCGACTGTCGAAGGCGTGCCGCTGAAAAGGCCGCCGAACGTAGCCGTTACGTTGGCTATCGATTGAAGCGGAGATGAAGTCGCCGCCGTGCCGGTGACTCCTGCCGGTGAAGTCTGTCCCAGTCCAGTGCAGTAAATCGTGAGGGTGTCGCCCGCTTTCGCCGGATGGGCCGCGAAGCCGGGGACGAAGGTCCCGCTGGGAAGCACAAGGCTGTAATCCTGGTTCACGACGATCCCGTAGCCGCCGGCGATAACCCCCGGCGTCCAGACCAGCAAGCGGGGAACGCTGGCCGTCACGTTGAGAGGGCGCAGATTTCCGGGTATGCCCTTCGAGACGACCTGGACTGTTGCGGTCTGCCCGGTTGGAGTTTCATACGGCAGCTGAAAGTTCACCTGGCCTTCCGACGAGAAATAGAGCGGCGCGGGCACATTGTTTATGAGGACCTGTACGCTCCCGAGGCTTGTGGCCAGCGGCGGAGGCCCCGGATTCTGCGCGAAGGTGCCCGGTGCGGCGAGCTGATCGCCGAACACCGCGAGGATATCGCCGGGCGCCGCCCCATCCGCAGCGAAGTCGCCGATGTTGACGATGCCGCCTGAGTAGATCAGCGGCGTTCCGGAGACCTCAACCGTGAAAACTACGGGAATGGAAATCTGACTGTTGTTCGCGGCGTTCGAAGTGAGTGAAACAGACCCGGTGTATGTTCCGGGCGAGAGTGTGCCGGGGTCGGCCGTGACGGTGACGGTGTTGCCGCTCGCAGTTGCTGCCAGGAAGTTCCCGGTTGAAGACGAGGCCGTGGCCCCCGTAATCGCGAGCGTGCCGCCTCCGGCATTGGAGAACGAAACCGAAGTTGAAGCCTTCGCGCCGCCGGGATAACCGGCCAGCGTTGTCGAGTTATTACTGAGCGCGATAATAGGCGAGCTCGATACGTTCAGCGTCACTTTGATCGTCTTGTTGTCCGCCGCATTGGAGCCGCTAACCACGATCTGGCCCGTGTAGCTGCCCGGCGCCAGACCGTTCTGTGCCGCGACCTGGATGGCGTAAGGCGCCCCCTGGGTCGTTAGAAATCCGGTGATGAATGAGAGCCAGTTTCCACCGGACTGTGTGGTTGCAACGCCGGTCACATTTCCATGCGTGTAGATCGCCAGGAAGGTGCTCGGAAGCGGCCGCCCGCAGGTGTCACATAGAGGGTTACAGACGCTGGCACGCCGGCAACATTGATGTTGACTGCGATTTGCTGCGGTGAGTCGACTGCGTTCGGGTCGATGACAGTGACGTAGCCTGTGTAAGCGCCGTCGCTGAGTCCTGAAGTCGCCAGCGTGATTTGAATCGGAACGCAACTGCCGCTTCTCGTGGTGCAGGCCTGTGGCGAGCCGGCGGTCGCGGTAAGCCACGGCGCTGAAACTGACGTGGTGAGGCTGAGAGATCCGGACCCTGTGTTGAAAGTCTCAACGGACTGAGTTGGTCCGGTAGCGCCGCTGAACACATGGATCGGACCTATCGACGTCGTACTGAGTCCGAGTTGCGGCGCCGCGCTCAGGGTTGCAGCGCAAGCGAAGATAAAGACGGCTGCGGTTTGAATGAACTTCGATCCTGTTCTCGGACACATGTATAAGAGTTCCTTTCGTGTCATCGCGCCACATCGCAGTAACCGATAAACTCGCCGGCGGGAAATGCCGGCCATCGATTCAAATGATTTGCGCCGGCTGTGATTCACACGACGTTTGTTCACTGCACGCGTGGGTCCTTATGTTACGTTGCCGCACAAGTTGAAACGCTCCAGGGGCATCGAATACAATCTCTATGTACCCACCAGACAGGATCCAAAAAGAGGACCGCGAGGAAATTATTATGTCTCTACGCATCAATGACGAAGCGCCCGACTTTACTGCCGAAACAACTCAGGGGACGATCAATTTTCATGAGTGGATCGGTAATGGATGGGCGATCCTGTTCTCGCATCCGAAGGATTTCACGCCGGTCTGCACGACCGAGTTGGGATACATGGCGCGGCTCGAACCGGAGTTTGCCAGGCGCAATACGAAGATTATCGGACTCAGCGTCGACCCGGTCAGCAGTCACGGCAAATGGGCCGTCGATATCGAGGAAACGCAGGGCGCGAAAGTGACATATCCGATGATCGGCGACCCTAAGCTCGAAATCGCCAAGCTCTACGATATGCTGCCCGCCGATGCAGGGAACACTTCCGAAGGCCGTACACCGGCGACAAACGCCACCGTTCGGACTGTGTTCGTGGTCGGCCCCGATAAGAAGATCAAGCTGACGCTCAGCTATCCGATGAGTACAGGCCGGAATTTCGACGAAGTGCTGCGCGTTCTCGATTCGATTCAGTTGACTGCGAAACATCCCGTTTCGACTCCAGTGAATTGGAAGCCCGGCGAGGACGTAATTATCGCCGGATCGGTGTCGGACGAAGACGCGAAGACGAAATTTCCGGGCGGCTGGAAATCACCAAAGCCCTATATCCGGATTGCTGCGCAGCCGAAGTAGTGCGCATTCCCACTTCGGCGCGCGTATTGCCCATCAGAACTGCAGGAGGTTAAAAATGCAGTTCATGATGGCATGGATAGCCGGAATACTGGAAATCCTGGTACCAGGTCGAAGCAGACTTAGCCGGGCCACCGACGATCATACGGCAGCCTCCGAAGCCTCGCCCGGCTACCGCAAGCCGGACGTATTTTGATGTAACACCGTATTTTCCAAAGCTTCGAATTCGCTGCTGCGGTATTCAATCTGATGGGT
>DATAZF010000021.1:0-20846 GCA_036272235.1 Bryobacteraceae bacterium
ATGTACGCGGTCCGGCAGGCTGCCCAGAAAGAAGCGCGAAAACAGAATGACGACCGCATATGCAGTGAAGGCGGCGGGTCCGGAATTGCCATGCCGGGCGAGATGCAGAATCAGGAAACCCGTGATCACCGGATAGTGAACATTGACGAGCCCCACCGCTATTCCAGGCGTAATCAACGTGCGCGGCAGCCAGTTGCGCTTCGCCTCATGCGGATGCGGTTTGAAGCGTTCCGGCACGCGCACGAGCAATCCAAACGACACCAGCGCGAGCAACGTCTGCGCGGCCGCCGCGTGTGAGAACGGTCCCAGCCAATGGCCCAGCACTGGTCCGGCAGACATGCCGCCCCAGATCCCGCTGCTCACGTAGCCCAGCGCCTGCGCGCTTCGATGCACGCCCGCCAGTTCCACCGCCCATGTCGCCGCGCCGGTGTAGAGGAAGGCTTCCCCAAAGCCCTGCAACACCCGCGCGAAATATACGCCAGCGATCCCCAAAGGCGCGAGATATGCCGCGCCCGCCAGCGCACAGGAGAGCAACCCCGCGGCGAAAGCGATCTTGCGCCCCCGCGTATCCGCGAGAATTCCGGAGAAAAAGCGAGCACCCAGCGCGACAAACGAGAATATCCCGATGACGTATCCGACCGTTTCATCGGATCCGCCGAGGTCAAGCCGCACATGGGGAGCCAGCGCCGGCAGGACGGTTCCGATTCCGAGAAATCCGAGGAATGTAGCGGCGACGACGGCCCAGAACTGCAGGCTGAAATCCCGAAGCGACGAACCCATTAATGTTATGATCGCGCGTTGACTGCTACGCCGGCTTCGACAAAGGCGCTGTACAAACAACTCTGGGTGCAGGTGCTGCTCGCGATGGCGATCGGTGTCGCGCTGGGGATTTTCGATCCACGCCTCGGCGCGCGGATGCAGCCCCTCGGCGATGCGTTCATCAAGGCGATCCGCATGCTGATCGCGCCGATCATTTTCTGCACGGTGGTCCACGGCGTGGCGCGGATGGCGGACCTGGCGCGCGTCGGGCGAGTGGCCATCAAAGCCATCGTCTACTTCGAAGTCCTGACGACGATCGCGCTGGTGATCGGGCTGACTGCGGTGAACATCCTGCAACCGGGCAAAGGGATGAACGTCGACCTGACTCACATCGACGCTTCGGCCGTGAAGCAGTATGCCGCCCAGACGCAGAACCAGACCGCGGCTCAGTTCCTCCTGAACATCATTCCGCAGACCATGGCCGATGCGTTCGCCGACGGCAACGTGCTGCAGGTCCTCTTCATCTCGGTGTTGTTCGGATTCGCGCTCACGAAAGTGGGCGAGCCGGGCAAGCCGATCGTGCGCGCGATCGAAGTGGCGTCGAACGCCCTCTTCCGCGTCGTCGCTATCGTCATGTGGGCCGCGCCGCTGGGAGCCTTCGGCGCGATCGCGTTCACTGTCGGAAAGTTCGGCGCAGGCTCGCTTGTCTCTCTTGGCAAATTACTCGGCGGCTTCTATCTCACTTGCGTGATCTTCGTTTTCGGCGTCCTCGGACCGGTATGCGCATGGTCGGGCTTCAGCCTGTTGAAGCTGATTCGTTACATCCGCGAAGAGCTGCTGATTGTCTTCGCGACGACTTCATCCGAGACCGTGCTGCCCCGTATGATCGCGAGGATGGAAGATCTCGGCTGCGAGGAAAGCGTGGTCGGTCTGGTGATACCGACCGGCTACTCGTTCAATCTCGACGGCACGTGTCTCTATCTCGCGACGGCGACGGTGTTCCTCGCGCAGGCCACGAACACCCCGCTCGGTATCGCGCAACAGATCGGGCTGCTCGCCGTGCTGCTGCTTACGTCGAAAGGCGCGGCCGGTGTGGCAGGAGCGGCGTTCGTCGTCCTCGCCGCCACGCTCGCGACAGCGGGCACAATCCCCGTGGCGAGCGTCGCGCTGGTATTGGGCATTCACCGGCTGATGTCGGAAGGCCTGACACCGACCAATCTGATCGGCAACGCAGTAGCGACCATTGTCATCGCAAAGTGGGAAGACGCGCTGGATATGGAGAAGCTTCAAAAAACCCTGGCGTAGGCTTGCGGGGGCTGGATGGCAGCCTGCGCGGGACCGGTAAATCCCGCTGTTGTGTCGAAGCACAAATCTCCTCGCACTTACGCAACCTTGTACGACGCTCGATCTCCCAGCACAATACGGAATTCTTTCACGATCGGCCGCTTCTTCACAGCCAGCGAAATTGCGACGGCCGGCAGCACCCGACTCGCACGTTGCGGCGCAATGTGCAGCGTGTATTCCCTGCCGGGCAGCAATTGAAACGCGAGGACCTGCCCGGTCCCGATCAGATAGCGCACCGGAGGTGTTGACTTACCGGGCAGCCTCGGATCCACGCCGGGGGGCGCGACACATACGTCGGCATGCGTGGCCCGGGTATCGCCGGCTTCGATCACCCCCGCTACGGTTGCAGTCTGCATCGCAGTCGACGCGAGCTCTTTCTCCGTGATCCAGTTGCCGTCTTTCCGCATGGTGAGAAAGAGGTCGCAGGTTGTGCACGGAATCCCCGGCGCGGGCTCATCTCTCCCCATCAGCATTTGCTTCGCCTGCCGCAGCGCCGGACTCTCCAGACTCGCCGCAAGCCCATCCTGAAAAGCGTTGCCGCCAAATTCGCCCCAAAAGTTCCGGCAGCAGCCCATGATCCGGCCATCCCAGTTGACAACCGGCGAATGCCAGAGTTGATGACAGATCGGGCGAAGATATGCCGCACCGGTTTTTCGGTGATGCTCTTCGCGTGTGGCCGAAAGGCCGGTCTGAATGCGCACCAACTCCTTGTTGCGGACCGGCGAAACATCGTCATCCCACGAGACCTTCGGAGAAAACGACATTCCCAGTTTGCCCGCCAGCCTTCGCGCCGCGGCAATCTCGAGCTCGTTGTGGCCGAACACGATGAACTGCCACGACAACATCGGAAATACGGTCTTGAACTGCTGCTTGTACTGGTTCAGCCGCCGGATGTTCACGATTACGCGCTTGAAATCGCCGCGCACACGGTATTTCGCGTAACTCTCCGGCGTAGCCCCGTCAATCGAGACGGTCATGCTTCGCACCCGATAGCGCACCACCGCTTCGAGCACACCATCCGAAACATGGTTCAGATTCACGCCGTTATCGGCGTGCACAACCACATCCCGCTCGTGAGCTGCTTTCAGAATCTCCGCCAGGCGGGGATTCAGAAACATCTCACCGTAATTGGAAAGCTCGACTTCGAGTAGTTCGGGATTGTCCGCGAGCAGAGCATCAAACTTTGCAGGATCGAGCTGGCCGGCCCCCATCGCGGCTTTGGTCGCGCCACTCGCGGTGGGGCACGAGGGGCACGCCAGCTGGCAATGCGCCGACGCGTCGATCTGGATACGGGTAGCCGGCGGGGACGAAGCTTCAAACATCCGGACGGCTTTACTTCACTATCTTGTGCAGCCGCTCGTCCCAGGGACTGCCGATCAGCGGCTGCATCCCTTCGCGGAACTTCTTCGTGTAAGCGCTGGAATCGTGTGCGTCGAACGCCTTTTGATCCTTCCAGACCCCCACCATCGTCAGGTGGTTCGGACGCCCATCCTGCTGCAGCACTTCAAACCGAGTACAACCCTTCTCCTTCAACGTATCGGCGGCGAATTGCCTGAGCAGCGTCACTCCCGTCGGTGTGCCCGCCGGCATCAAGTCGATGTGTGTGACAACGTACACGGGCTCCTGCGCGTGGGCCACACTCGCGAGCAACAGCGGAACGACAAGCAGAAGGAAGCGCATGAGCAGATTCTATAGGAAACGGCCAGAGTTTGACGCCCCAAAGGTAACCGAATCATAAAGCCTTCCGCCCTTTGAGGAAGTCCCGAACGGTACAATTTCTAAATAACTCCCCATGTGGATCGTCAAATTAGCCCTGCGGCGGCCCTACACCTTTGTGATCATGGCCCTTCTGATCACGCTTTTGGGCGGGATCTCGATCGCGACAATGCCGATCGACATCTTCCCTTATATAGACATCCCCATCCTCAGCGTCATTTTCCAGTACAACGGCCTTTCCCCAGAAGAGATGGCCAACCGGGTCGTAACCGGATTCGAGCGCGGCTTGACCACCAGCGTCAACGATATTGAACATATCGAAAGCCAGTCTTACAACGGCGTTTCCGTGATTCGCGTCTATTTCCACCCGGGCGCGCGAATTGAGCTGGCGCAGGCTCAGGTGGTTGCCAATGCGCAGTCGAATCTGCGTGGATATCCGCCCGGCATGTTCCCGCCCAACGTCCTGAAGTACGACGTGTCGAGCGTGCCCGTGCTGCAGCTTGGACTCGGCAGCACGACCATGAGCGAATCGGCGCTGTTCGATTACGGTAACGCCTTCATCCGTACTCAGCTTGCCACTATCCAGGGCGCGACCGTGCCGAACCCCTACGGGGGAAAATTCCGGAATATCATCGCCGATCTCGACCCGGACGCCATGTACGCCAAGCAGATTTCGGCAAGCGACGTCTCCTCCGCTATGGGCGCGCAGAACCTGATTCTGCCGGCAGGGAACGCCAAATTCGGGGACCGCGACTATCAGATCAAACTCAACAGCAGCCCGCGGACCATCAAGGAACTGAACGACCTGCCGGTCAAAATCGTCAACGGCGCGCCGATCTATATGAAGGATGTCGCACAGATTCGCGACGGCGCCGCCGTCCAGACCTCGATCGTGCGAGTGGATGGACAAAAGGGCGCCCTGATGGTCGTGATGCGCAACGGCCGGGCCTCCACTCTGAAGATCGTCGATGACATCAAGAAGGCGATCAAGACGCGGGTGCTTCCCCAAGCCCCGCCCGATCTGCAACTGCGCGAGCTCGCCGATCAGTCGCTGTTCGTCCGCGCGTCGATTGAAGGAGTGCTGCGCGAGGCGCTCATCGCGGCGGTTCTCACCGGCCTGATGATCCTGCTGTTTATCGGCAGCTGGCGCAGCACGATCATTGTCTGCATTTCGATTCCGCTTTCGATTCTCGTTTCCATCATCATCCTGAACCTCACGGGGCAAACGATCAACGTGATGACGCTCGGCGGTCTCGCGCTGGCCGTCGGCATTCTGGTCGACGACGCTACCGTCGAAATCGAAAATACGCACCGGAACATGGCGATGAAAAAGCCGCTCGTGCGGGCCGTGCTGGATGGAGCGCAGCAAATCGCCGCTCCGGCTTTTGTCTCCACCCTTTGCATCTGCGTGGTCTTCGTGCCGGTGCTGCTTCTGACCGGCGCCGCCCGCTATCTCTTTACACCGCTCGCCATGGCCGTCGTCTACGCGATGATGGCGTCGTATCTGTTGTCGCGGACGCTGATCCCGAACATGGTTCATTACCTGCTGCGTCCCGAGATGAAGCTCTACATCATGGGCGAGCACGGCGAAACGTCGGGCGGCAAAGGCATAATCTGGCGGACCCACTACGCCTTCAACGGCGTGTTCGAGCGCGTCCGCAATTTCTATATCTCGCTGCTCGATCTGGCGCTCGACCATCGCAAGGTGGTGCTTTGCGGCTTCCTGATTTTTGCGACGGCGTCCACAGGCCTTGTCCACTTTATCGGCAGCGATTTCTTCCCGACGGTGGATTCCGGGCAGTTGCGTCTGCACGCGCGGACGCCCGCCGGCACGCGCCTCGAACAAACCGAGGTGGTCTTCGGCCAAATCGACGACGAGATCCGCCGCGTGATTCCGCACAGCGAGCTCGGCACGATAATCGATAACATCGGCCTGCCCAACGGCGGCTTCAACCTGGCTTTCGGAGACAACCCCACGCTCGGCACCGGCGACGGCGAAATCCTGATCTCGCTGAAAGACACCCGGACCTCGCCCACCGCCGAATACGAAGACCGTCTGCGCAAGCGCCTGAACGCGGCGTTCCCCGGCGTCAGCTTCTACTTCGAAGCCGCCAATATCACCAACCAGATTCTGAATTTCGGCAAGCCTTCGCCAATCGACGTCCAGATCGCCGGCAGGAATTCCGAGGCGGGCTACGCGCTCGCTTTGGAGTTACAGCGCAAGATCGCGCGCATCCCGGGCGCGGTGGACGTGCACGTCCATCAGGTCGTGGACTATCCCGAGATCCGCGTGAACGTGGACCGCAACAAAGCCGGACAGGTGGGACTTTCGCAGAGCGATGTGGCCAGCAGCCTGCTGATCTCGCTCAGCGGCACCGGACAAATAGCGCCCGCGCAGTGGCTCAACTGGGCTACGGGCATTCAGTATCAGATCGGCGCCCAAACGCCACAGCGCAAGATCGACTCGCTCGACGCGCTGATGCGGACTCCGGTCTCCCCGGTTGGCAAGCTCGCCGCCACACCGGTCGCCACTGGTGTCGGCGCTTCGCCCAACCAGGCGACGCTCGCCTACGGCAATCCTGGCGCTAACGGCGATCTCACCCAGCACCTCTCGAACCTTGCCACAACGACGCGCGGCGTCGCGCCCCAGATCATCAATCACTACGATGTGCAGCCAGTGTTCGACGTCTACGCAAACGTGGAACGGCAGGATCTCGGCTCCGTCGGCGCAGCCGTACAGAAGCTCATGGATGAAGCGGCGACGAAGATCCCCAAAAACATGACGCTCGATATGCGCGGGCAGATCGAAACCATGCGGACGTCCTTCTACCGGCTGGGGCTCGGCCTGATCTTCGCCATCGTGCTGGTCTACTTCCTGATGGCGCTGAATTTCCAGTCGTGGCTCGATCCGTTCATTATCCTCACGGCGTTGCCGGGCGCTCTCGCGGGAATTCTCTGGATGCTGTTTGTCACCCAGACGACGTTCAGCGTGCCTTCGCTCATGGGCGCGATCATGTGTATCGGGGTGGCGACCGCCAACAGTATTCTCGTTGTCGTATTCGCCAACGATCAGCGCCTCGAAGGCATGGACGAACGCGCCGCCGCGCTGGCCGCGGGATCGACGCGCATCCGGCCCGTGCTCATGACAGCGACCGCGATGATCATCGGCATGCTTCCCATGGCTCTCGGACTCGGCGAAGGCGGCGAGCAGAATGCCCCGCTGGGACGCGCGGTGATCGGCGGCCTGATTCTGGCTACTGTGACGACGCTCTTCATCGTGCCCATCGTTTACAGCCTGATGCGCAAGAAACCTCCAGTCGATTTCGACCAGAAACTCGAAGAAGAAGCAAGGGAAGATGTCAGTTCCTACTTGTCTGCGTGAGACAACCGATGAACGAGAAAAGAAAATAACCAACCCCATGCAGACGCCCATCAACGATCGGACCGAGGAGAAGTTACTCGCCGAGATTGAAGATCTCAAGCGGAAACTTCAGGAACAACATCGCGAGGGCCCCCATCCGCACGGAGCCCATCGCCGCAGCAGGCCTTCCTCCGCGGCGCTCTGGATACTGGCAGTCGTCACAACCCTGGTCCTGGCCGGTGCTTTTTTCGCCGGCTACCTGCCGCAGGCCAGCCGCCAAACGGCACTGGCGAAAGAAGCGAGAGAAGATTCCGCCGCCTTGCCGCCGGTGAACGTGGCTGCTGTCGAACAGGCGTCGGGCAAGAGCCAGCTGATATTGCCGGGCAATATCCAGGCCGTCACGGAAGCGCCGGTCCTCGCGCGCGCCAGCGGTTATATCAAGACCCGGCTTGCGGATATCGGCGACCGCGTCAAGGAAGGCCAGTTGCTGGCTGAGATCGATGCCGGTGAACTCGACCAGCAGGTGCGGCAGGCCAAAGCTACGGTGGATCAGGCGAACTCCTCCCTCGAACAGGCCACCGCCAACCTGCAGGAGGGCAGGACCAATACGGAGATGGCGCGCCTCACATACGAGCGCTGGAATTCCCTCGTGCAAAAAGGCGCGGTCTCGCGCCAGGATGCCGATACTTATAAATCCCAATTTCAGGCGCTCGGCGAGAACGTGCAATCGCTCGAAAAAGCCGTCAACGCCGCGAAGAGTAACATCACGGCCGCCGAAGCCAATCTCGGGCGCCTGACGGAAATTCAGGGCTACCTGAAAGTGCGCGCGCCTTTCGCGGGCGTCATCACACTGCGCAATGTGGATACCGGGGCGCTGGTTTCGGAAGGCTCCACGCTTCTTTTTCGCATGGCACAAACCGATCGCCTGCGCACCTACGTCAACGTCCCACAGGCGGATTCGACTTCGATCCGCATCGGCCAGGCCGCCGACCTGAAAATTCCCGACCTTCCCTCGAAGACATTCAAGGGGACGGTGACGCGTACAGCCAACGCGCTCGATCCGGCGACCCGTACGCTGCTCGCTGAAGTACAGGTCTCGAACGAAGGCGCACTTTTGCTGCCCGGCATGTACGCGGAGGTGAACTTCACAACTCCCCGCCAGGAACCGCCACTGATCATCCGTGCTGACGCGCTCGTCGTGCGCGGCGATGGTCCGCACGTCGCGATTGTGGGTGACGATGGCGTGGTGCATTTCAAAACCGTACAGGTGGGCCGGGACTACGGCGACAAGATCGAAATCCTCGGCGGCATCGAGAAGGGCGTACAGGTCGTGATCAGCCCCGGCGACGTGGTGCGCGAGAACACGAAGGTGCACCCGATCCTGATCAAGGCGAAAGCCCCGCAGGGTTAAGCCTGGCGCTGGCAGATCTTGATTAGCCGCCAGGCGCCGCTGCGTTTACCGGGTATGCCCGTTTCAGCTACTTTGAAAATCTGGAACCTTCGCCCCGGCTCCCCCTCACATTACTGCGGCCGGGCTCGATGACGCCATTCCTGGCCGCTCGCATTCGGTAACGTGGTTCAAGGTGCGATATCCGGGGCTCAAGTGTGCCCGGGGAAGAAGTGTGCAACGAGAAGTGTGCAACGAGACGCTGCTATGTGAGCCCGCTTTGATCCGCTCGTTCGCGAACGCAAACCTGGCGAGAAAGATCCATTGGAAAGGCCCGTGCTGGCAACTTGCCGTCCTGTCAATCAAAAAGGCAAAGGAGAAGAATCAGTGAAGAAAAAGGTAATGTTGGCCTCGATGTTTTCGATCGGCGCCCTGGTGGGCGTTGCGCAGGCGAAAAATTACACGGGCGAAATCATGGACAGCAGCTGCGCCAAAAACGGTGGCCATGCCCAGATGGAGAAAGAGCACAACATGACCAGCGACTCAGGCTGTACGAAAGCCTGCGTGAAGATGGGCGCAAAGTACGTTTTGTTCATGAACGGCAAGGCGTATGAGCTTGACGATCAGACCAAACCGGCGGACTTCGCGGGCAAGAGGGTCAAGGTCAGCGGAAAGATGGAAGGTAACACGATCAAGGTCGAGAACATTTCACCCGCATCGTAAGGCGCGCGGCAATTTTAGGTGTGCGGCAATTTAGCGCGCGGCAATTTCGACCGCATCGGATCGATCCGTGGACTCTTGCGGAAGCGGACGGTCACCGTAGAGACGTTTTCGCACCACTCAATTTGACACCTTGAGGCCAGGCAAGCGAAACCGGCTGTCTCAAGCGGCGTTGAACGAATACAACTTCCGCGGATTCTCTACCAGAATCCGCCGCAACACATCTGGGTCCTTATGCGCGACCGGCCAGATCCAATGGTTCGCGATGTCGCCATCGTTTGGCATTTTATTCGGAGGGTCGCCGCGCCCCGTGAGAATCACAGTGTTCATATTGGGACGCGGGCGGTCCGTCCCGCTCACCACGTTCGCGGGAAAGTGCTGGATCAGCGCATGTCCGAACGGCAACGCAACCGCCCAGTCCTCGGGCCGCGCTGAGCGGGTATACCGGTCCGGTGAAGTGACCTTCCAGTAGATATCGCCGCGCCGAGTCCCGAGTTCCAGCAGCCTCTGAAAGTAGTCGTTCTTCTCAATCGGTATATTCACGTCCGGCCGCCCCATGTGATCGATCAGGACGGGCGTCGGCAACGACCGGATCAGCGGCTCCATTATCTCGAACGTCTGCGGCAGGAAGTAAAGATCCGTGTGCCATCCGAACGGCTGGATTTTCGCCGCGATGCGCTGGATCACATCCGGCGGCGTCGTCTCGCTGGCGATATGAGGCAGGAACGCGAAGCGTACTCCGCGCACCCCCGCGGCATGGAGCCGTTTCAGCTCCTCGGTCGTGATGTCTTCGTCGACACTTGCAACCCCGGCCGCATGGCCTTCCATATGCTCCAGCGCGTCGACCACAACCCGATTGTCCGTGCCATGACAAGTCGCCTGCACGACCACATAACCCCAGAAGCCCATCCTGTCGACGAGGACTTCCTTCTGCTCCTGCCATGTGGCGGCGAACGGTTTGTATTGTGCCTTCGGCGAAAGTGGAAATTTGCCGAACGGCCCGATAACATGCATGTGAGCGTCGATCGCTCCCGCGGGCATCGTGAACTGCAGTGGATGCGGATTATGGTCCTGCTCGACGTAGTCTTCCGGTGCGCTCATCGGCTACACGAACGCGATCGCCCGTCCGGCGATCGCAACTCCGTACCAGAGGACGAGTGAGAGAATCGCGACCACCTTCAGCTGGATCGGCCCCATATGGGAATTGGCCGAAACCACTCTGCGCTGGCCGATGAAATACAGAACGATGCCGCCCAGCAGGAAGTACATCTTGTACGGGAACGCCGCGTTGCCGTAACACTTCATTGCTTCCGAGAGAAAAAGAAGAATACCGCTGAGGATTGTCAGGATGGCGGCTCCGATCGACCATGGCGTGAGTTGTCTCGCGACGGCGGCCACCGACTGCCGCCGCATTCCGATGCCGAGCATTCGCAGTGATACGACCGTAACGGTCCCGAGCAACAGAGTCAGACCGAAAAGATGCAGAACTTCAACCACCGGGAAAATGTAGGTCGAGTCGCGAATCACTTTGCTGATGGGTGTCGCGTCGAACCACTGGAACAGATGCAGAAAAGACATTTAAGCGGAATCCTTTTTACTTCAGGTTGTACGCTGTCCAGCGGCCCATGAAAATCACCACGGCCCAGAAGGTAATCCCGATCCAGCCCGCCATTCTCGCCCGGAACGGGGTGACCCTGGCGGTGTTCCATTGATCCACGTTCTTGTATGTCGTGAAGTGGAACATCAAAGCATTGATACCGAGCAGGAAGATGAACACGAACTTGGTCCGGTAGCTATAGCTTGGGTACAACCTCGCCGCTTCCGACCAGAAAAGAAGCGCCCCGCTCAGGAACATCACGATGAAGCCGCCCAGGGTCAGCGGCTGGAGCTGCTCGATGACGTCGGTGACCGGCTCGTCGGTCATCGTTACACCGATCAGACGGAGATCGACAATGGCAATCGTGCCCACGGAGACAGCGAGGCCCAGCACGTGGGTCGCTTCGATCAGCGGAAATACGTAGGTCGATTCACGAATCGATGTTCCGATCGAAGACTCCTGAATCGCCTGACAAATGGTGAATAAAGACATTCGTGAATCCTGGAAATGAGACCTGCGGCGCCCACTAAACGCAACTAGCAACGATATATGCGTTGCCCGTCTCTGTCAAGTTACGCAATTATGATGATATATCACAGAGCCACCCGTTCCTTGACGGCTTTGGATGCGAGTGCCATACTGAGATCTTGTCTTTCAGGTGAAATTTCGCCGAAGAAATTCCGGAAGATCCTCCACACATCTCTTTCATGAAGCCCGCCATTTACCGCAAGATCCGCCGGCCAGATCCGGAAGTTATGAAACTGCTGGGCGAACTGGGCGTTGCCACGGTTCACGAAGCGCAAGGCCGTACAGGCCTGATGAAGCCCTATATGCGACCGATCTACGCGAGTGCGAAAATCGGCGCGCCGGCCGTGACGGTCTCGTGCCAGCCTGGCGACAACCTCATGATCCACGCGGCGGTCGAAGTTTGTCAGCCGGGCGACGTGCTGGTGGTTACAACCACGGCCGAGTCGACCGACGGGATGTTCGGCGAGTTGCTGGCCTCGTCGTTGCGCGCGCGCGGCGTCGCCGGCCTGATTATCGATGCCGGCGTTCGCGACGTAGCGGACCTCACCGCAATGGAGTTCCCCGTCTGGTCGAAAGCGGTTTCCGCGCAAGGAACCGTAAAAGCAACCGCCGGCTGGGTGAATATCCCGGTCGTCTGCGCGGGCGCGATCGTGAATCCGGGCGATGTGATCGTCGCCGATGTGGATGGCGTGGTTGTGGTGCCTTATGCGGATGCGGCCGAAGTTGCGAAACTGAGCGACCAGCGGCGCATCAAAGAAGAAAAGAACCGGCAACGCCTGAAAGCGGGCGATCTCGGCCTTGATATGTATGGTTTGCGCGCGAAGCTAGTCGAGCTGGGCGTGGAATTTCTCGACGAACCGCCAACCAACTAAGCAGCAACTCAGGCAACGGCGAGAGACAGGAAACAACCAATGAGCAAATCCGAAGAATACGCCGACATCCCCGGCACTTATCTGTTCGACAAGCGCGCCTGCGCGAAGGGCTATCATCTCAACAACTTCTGCATGTCGTTGATGAAGGACGAGAACCGCAAGGCATTCCTCGCCGACGAACCGACTTATCTCGACAAGTACAAGCTGACGCCCGAACAGCGTCAGGCCGTCCTCGACCGCAACTGGCTCCGGATGATCCAGGAGGGCGGGAACATTTATTACGTTTCCAAGCTTGGAGCCACCTCCGGTTACTCTTTCGAAAAGATGGCCGCGTCGATGGCGGGCACCACTCCCGAGAATTACCGCGCCATGATGATTGGCGGTGGTCGGTCGATCGAGGGCAATCGAAGCAAGGCCGAACAGCAGAAGGGGAAAGCTTAATGGCGAAGATTATTGCCGGTGTCGGCTGTTCGCACGTGCCCGCCATCGGTGCCGCGATCGATCTCGGGAAGACGCAGGACGATTACTGGAAGAAGCTTTTCGAAGGCTTCAAACGCTCCCAGGAAATCATGGCCGAGCTTAAGCCGGATATTGTGATCGAGGTTTACAACGATCACGGCACGGCGTTTTCGCTGCAATATATTCCGACGTTCGCGATGGGCGTCCAGCCGGAATTCCAGCCTGCCGACGAGGGTTGGGGGCCGCGCGCTGTTCCCGTGGTTAAAGGCGATCCGGAGTTTGCGTGGCATCTGGTCGAATCGCTGATCCTCAACGAATTCGACATGACGATCATCAATGAGATGGAAGTGGACCACGGCCTCACGGTTCCTCTGTCATTGATGTTCGGGCAGGTCAAAGAGTGGCCCTGCCCCGTGATTCCTCTTTGCGTCAATGTGGTCACGTACCCCGCGCCCACCGGCAAGCGCTGTTTCGCTCTCGGCCGCGCGATTCGCCAGGCGGTGGAAGAGTACAAGAAAGATCTCCGCGTGGTCATCTTCGGCACCGGCGGCATGTCGCACCAGATCCACGGCGAGCGCTGCGGGCTCATCAACAGTGCCTGGGACAAGAAGTTCCTTGACCGCCTGACCTCCGATCCGATCGGACTTTCGCAGGTTCCACACAAAGAGTATGTGACCGAGGCCGGCGCCGAAGGCATTGAGCTCGTCATGTGGCATGTGATGCGAGGCGCTCTCAACGACGATGTTGAGGAAGCGTATCGCTTCTATCATGTTCCGGCTTCGAACACCGCTGTCGGCAATATCATTCTGACGAATAAATAGCCGGGGCGGGCGTAAAGCTTAGTTCTTTTCACACCTCCTTTCGTCGCCTGACTCAGGCAACAACGTGAAGAAACTCACGTAACGCCCCCGCCAGTTCCTCCTGGTCAAATCCACCGGGCCCCTGATTACGTTCAGGGGTTTTGCCACGTTTTGAAAAGTGGCGTAATGATTTTCCTGGCCCGCACACTGAAGGTGCCCGCGCGGCGTTAAAGTTGCTGCGCGGGCGAATGGTCGGAATCAGGTTTGAGGTTCCGGATCCGGGGCCGAAGCCGTGTTGAGGTCCGGCGAACTGGCGGGGTACGACGTGACGAGCAGCAGGCGCTGCCTTCGTGCACGGCAAACTTCAGCCAAATCGCGATTGCCAGTCTGCAACTTCTCGATCTCGCGGTCGAACGACTTCAGATCGTGCAGCCCGTAATATGCCTCCTGCAAGCTCTCAACTCGGAGGCAGAATGGTTGTCGACCTCTGGGATCAACGACGACAGGCCAGGCGGATTGCCAATCCGCCGCAGGTTTCCAACCCGCCCTACAAGTGCAGACAGAGGGAATCAGCGGACCTGGGGGAAGCCGAGGTTGACGCTGCTGGTCCCCGGGTCGGGCCAGCGGCTGGTGACAACCTTGGCGCGGGTGTAGAACTGAACACCCTCGGGTCCGTACATGTGGAGGTCGCCGAAGAGGGAAGCTTTCCATCCGCCGAAGCTGTAGTACGCGACAGGCACGGGGACCGGCACGTTTACTCCGACCATTCCAACCTCGACGTCGAACTGAAATTGGCGCGCGGCACCGCCGTCGCGCGTGAAGATCGCGGTGCCGTTTGCGAAAGGGTTCTCGTTGATGATGCGCAGCGCCTCGTCGTATGTGTCCACGCGCATGACGTTGAGGACCGGTCCGAAGATCTCGTCTTCGTAGCAGCTCATGCCGGGTTTCACGCGATCGATCAGCGATGTGCCGAGGAAGAAGCCAGGGCGCGACGAGGCCGGATGCTGGCGTCCATCGACTTCGATAGAAGCGCCTTGCGTCTTCGCCGAGTCGAGGTAGGAAGCGACGCGGTCGCGATGTTCCTTCGTGATGAGCGGGCCCATTTCGGCGCCACTCTCGGAGGCCGCGCCGATCTTCACGCGGCTCATACGTTCTTTGACGGCGTCGATCAAACGGTCCGCTGCGTCGCTTACGGCGACGACAACCGAGATCGACATACAGCGCTCGCCAGCGGAACCAAACGCGGCGGAGACGGCGGCGTCGGCGGCCATCCCGATATCTGCATCGGGCAGCACAACCATGTGATTCTTGGCGCCGCCGAGAGCCTGAACGCGTTTGCCGTTGTGCGTGCCCGATTCATAGATGGCCCTGGCTACAGGAGTCGAGCCGACGAAGCTGATGGCCTTAACGTCCGGATGTTCGAGCAAGCGATCAACGGCCATGCGGTCGCCCTGGACGACATTGAAGACGCCATCGGGCACGCCGGCTTTCTGCAGCAACTCAGCGAGCAGCAGGGTCACGGAGGGGTCTTTCTCAGAGGGCTTCAGGATAAACGTGTTGCCGCAGGCGATGGCGTTGGGGAACATCCACATCGGAACCATCGCGGGAAAGTTGAAGGGTGTGATGCCGGCGACGACGCCGAGGGGTTGGCGGATCTGATAAACGTCGATACCGCGGCTGACCTGTTCGGAGAATCCGCCCTTGATCAGGTGGGGAACGCCGCAGGCGAACTCGATGTTTTCGAGTCCGCGGGCGACTTCGCCCATGGCGTCGGACACTGTCTTGCCGTGTTCGAGCGAGATCAGCCCGGCGATTTCGCGGCGGTGTGCGTCAACCAGCTCGCGGAAGCGGAACATGGTTTCCGCGCGGCGTGAGAGCGCAGTGGCACGCCACTCCGGCAGCGCTTCTTTGGCGCGGGCGACGGCGAGATCGACTTCGCGCGCATCCGCCAGGTCGATATGGGCCTGCGCTTCGCCGGTGGCCGGATTCCAGATAGTGCCGGAACGGCCGGAGGTGGAGGCGACGGGCTTTCCTCCGATCCAATGATTCACAGTGCGTAGAGCGATTTCAGGTGAAACGGTTGTTGCCATATCTTCTCTCTTACCGCGCGCAACGGCCGGCGGCCAGTGCGCTCACTTCCTTAAAATCCATTCGACGGACTGCGATGCCAGATTGTTCATCGCCGTGACTGCGAGCTCGATGTGTTCTTCCTTTGTATCTTCAATCTTATTGTGGCTGATGCCGCGCAGGGACTGGACGAACATCATCACGGTGGGGATGCCGGCGCGTGCGACTTCGGCGGCGTCGTGCAGAGGTCCGGAGGGCAGGGTTTTGCTCGCGCCCGAGGTGTCGCGGATGGCGCGCTCGCAGAAGCCGATGAGATCGGGATGAAACGGCACCGGCTCGATGCTCCAGATCTTCGACCACTCGACGGTGCAATTCTCTTCCCGTGCGAAACGCTCGCGGGCTTCGCGAAACATCTGCGCGAGGACAGCGGCGTCAAGGTCGCGCTGGTCGAGAGTCGCTTCACAGCGTCCCACGACGGCGGTGACGATTCCGGGGAACGTCTTCACGCTGCCCATGGTACAGACGGCGTCCGGATGTTTGCGCGCGATGGTGCGGATCTCGAGAGCGAGCTTCGCGGCGGCGGCGAGCGCGTCGCAGCGGGCGTTCATGGGCGTGGAGCCGGAGTGGGCCTCCTGCCCGTGGAAGGTGATGGCGTGGCGCTCGACGCCTTTCGTGCCGAGGACGACGCCGAGAGGAAGTCCGAGGGATTCGAGGACGGGTCCCTGTTCGATGTGGAGCTCGATGTAAGCGGCGGCATTTTGTTGTTCGCGGCGCGATTCGGGGAAGCGATCAATCTCGATGCCGCAGCGGCGCAGGGCGTCTTCGAGGCGGATGCCCTCGCGGTCGGTGCGTCCGCGATCGGCGGTAATGGAGTCGGTGCCGGCGAAGGCCGAGGAACCGAGCAGGCTGCGTCCGAAGCGGGCGCCTTCTTCGTCGGCCCAGTCGACGAGGCGGATGGTGACGGGCGGTTTTGAGTCTGAGAAGCGCCGGAGGATTTCGAGGCCGCACATCACGCCCAGCGCGCCATCGAGCCAGCCGCCGTTGGGGACGGAGTCGAGGTGTCCGCCGATCAGGAGGGCCCTGGAGGATTCGCCTGGGAGTATGACCCAGCGGTTGCCGGCGGCGTCCTCATGATGCTCGACGGGTAATGGCTTGAGTTTGTCTGCGAACCACGCGCGGGCTTTTTGCCAGGTGTCGGTCCAGGCGACGCGCTGGGCGCCGTTATCGTCGGCGGTGAGGGCGCGGAGTTCTTTGAGCTCGGCGACTGTGCGGGCGGGGCGGAGGGTCATTGTCCATGCCCTGCGCAACCGATTTTGGATGGCTCGCGGCTATCGGCTTCGACTGACCAGGCCGATTGGCAATCGGCCGCAGGCTGGCAGCCTGCCTTACATGCGCCGGCGAAAATCTTCGCATCTCGCGAAGCAAGTGGATTTAGTTTTCGCTGCGTTAGTGGCATGGCTGGCGCCTTAGAAATTGGCCGTGGGTTTGGCTTCCGACGAACTTGCCGTTTCGGACCTGGACTCTGCCGCGGAGGGTGACGATGTGCGGGCGTCCCTCGATCTCGAAGCCTTCGAAGCCGCTGTAGTCGTTGTTGACGTGGTGGGTGGCGGCTGAGATTTTGCCGCGGTAGCCGGGGTCGTAGATGACGAGGTCGGCGTCGCTGCCGACGGCGATGGTCCCTTTGCGGGGGAAGAGTCCAAAGAGCTTCGCGGCTTTGGTACTGACGGCGTCGACGAAGCGGTGGATGTCGAGACGGCCGCGGCTCACTCCGTACGTATAGAGAAGGTTGACGCGGTCCTCGATGGCGGGGATGCCGTTGGGGATGGCAGTGAAGTTGTCCTTGCCGAGGAGCTTCTGGGCAGTGTCGAACGGGCAGTGGTCGGTCGCGACGGTGTCGATGAAGCCGGCGGCGAGGGCTGACCAAAGAACTTTGAGGTTGCGGCGATCGCGCAGGGGCGGCGACATCACGTGCTTCATGCCTTCGATGCCAGGGCGTTCGGCGTATGTCTTGTCGAGGAGGAGGTGGGGAATGACGGATTCGATCCAGAGGCGCGTGCCGCGGACCCTGGCGCGCAGGGCCATGCGGAGGGCGGGCGCGCAGGAGAGGTGGACGACGTAACCGGCGGCGCCCGTTGCGTCGAGGAAGGTCGAGAAGCGGTGCGTGCCTTCGGCTTCGACGTATTCGGGGCGGCTGGGCTCGTGCCATTCGGGTCCGGTCTTGCCTTGCGCGATGAGTTGCTGCTGGAGTTGGGCGACAAGCTCGGCGTTTTCGCAGTGGGCGGTAACGATGACGCCGAGCTTGCGGGCGAGGGACATCGTCTTATACATTTCGGCGTCGTCGACGCCGAAGAAGTTTTTGTAGGCGAGGAAGATTTTGAAGGAGCTTATGCCGTCGGCCACGATTTCTCTTAGTTGGGATTCGGTCTCGGCTTCGAATTTCGTGACGGCCATGTGGAAGGTGTAATCGCAGGCGCTGTTGCCTTCGGCTTTGGCGCGCCAGAGCTGGTAGCCTTCGAGGGCATCGTCGGAGCGGTTGGGACAGCACATCTCGATCCAGGTGGTGGTGCCGCCGGTGAGGGCGGCGATGCTGGCGGTTTGCTGGGTGTCCTTTGCGAAGGTCGCCATGAAGGGGAGATAGATGTGGACGTGCGGGTCGATGAAGCCGGGGAAGATGAGATGGTCGGTGGCGTCGATTACTTCCGTGCCCGGGGGGACTTCGAGACCGCGGCCGATTTTCGTTATGGTTTCGCCTTCGGCGAGGATGTCGGCTTTGGTTCGCGAATCCGCGGTTATGATTTCGCCGTTTTGGATCAGGAGTGGCATGGCTTTAAATGGCCGGTGGCAGGACCGCCGGCGGTACGTGGTTAGTGGATGTGGATCCCGTGTTCGCTCCGGTAGCGCTTCATTGCTTCCCAGTCTTCGGTTATTTCGGGCTTTGTGCGCGTGAGTTCATCCCATGTGACCGATTCGCGGCCGCTGGGGAGTTCTACCATATCGATGCATTGCTCGACCGGGCAGACGTTGTAGCAGAGACGGCAGCCGACGCAGTCTTCTTCGCGCACTTGCGGTTGGGGGCGCTCTCCGCCGTTTGGCGCGGTGAGGTCGATGCACTGATGGGCGGTGTCGTTGCACGCGACGTAGCAGAGGTTGCACTTGATGCAGCGGTCCGGGTTGATGCGGGCGACGGCGCGGAAGGAGAGGTCGAAGTTTTTGAAATCCGAGACGCGAGAGATCGATTTGCCACGGAAGTCGTCGAGGGTGGCGAAGCCTTTCCCGTCCATCCAGTTGGAGAGGCCGTCGCAGAGGTCCTCGATGACGCGGAAGCCGTAGTGCATAACGGCGGTGCAGACCTGCAGGCTGGTGGCGCCGAGGAGAAGGAACTCAGCCGCGTCCTGCCAGGTGGAGATGCCTCCCATGCCGGAGATCGGCTTGCCGGATTTCGCCACCACCTCATCGGCTCCGAGCGAGGCGAGCATGTTGAGGGCGATGGGTTTGATGGCGGGTCCGGCAAAGCCTCCGTGCCCGCCCCTGCCGCCGATGTTGGGGGTGATGGCGAATGTATCAAGATCGACGGCGACGATCGAGTTGATGGTGTTGATGAGAGAGAGGGCGTCGGCGCCGCCGGCGAGTCCGGCGCGCGCGGAGAGACAGATGTTGGTGATGTTGGGGGTGAGCTTGACGATGATGGGAATCTTCGCGGCCTGCTTCACCCAGCCGGTGATCTGCTCGCAGTATTCGGGGACCTGTCCGACAGCTGAGCCCATGCCCCGCTCGCTCATGCCGTGCGGGCAGCCGTAGTTGAGCTCGATGGCGTCCGCGCCGGTGTCTTCGATTTGGCGGACGATGTCGCGCCAGGTTTCGGGTTTCGACTCGACCATGGCGGAGGCGATGACGGCGCGATCGGGCCACGCACGTTTCACATCGCGGATCTCGCGCAGATTCAGCTCGAGCGGGCGGTCGGAGATCAGCTCGACGTTGTTGATGCCGAGCATTTTCTGCGGGCCATAGTGCCAGGCGCCGTAACGGTTGGAGACGTTGAGGACGGGAGCGCCGATGGTCTTCCAGACGGCGCCTCCCCAGCCGTGTTCGAAGGCGCGGTGGACCTGAGCTCCGGAGTTGGCGGGCGGGGCGGAGGCGAGCCAGAAGGGGTTGGGGGACCGGATGCCGGCGAACGTGGTGGTCAGGTCAGCCATGAGTTCTGTCCTGGGAAAGAAAACCTCCGGCGGCAGAGTCGCGGTTGGGCGCGGGTTCGCTCGTGGTCAATACTTTGTGCCGCCTTCTCGGAAAATGCCGCACACGTTCCTCCACATGTTCATTCGATCACGCTGGATGCCTTCGACGTGCTCCCCAGTCCAGAGTACGCTTTGCAGGCTCGCGGATCCGGCACGAAGTGCTCATCTTATCCTGGATAATCCTGGATAAGATTGACCATGCTGGCTACCTTCTGGTCAGGACTGAGCGGACCGCGGATCGCGACTCCGCGAACATCCGGGCCTCCCCGCCTTCCGCGATCTTGTGGCGGGTCGGCGTCCACCATGCCGCCTTGGGGGCTTGCGCAAGCTTTACGCGTGATATGGCCTGCCGGATTGCTCGCCCACCGCAAGATCGCCGGCGCCACCAGGTTTTACGCTCGCGCCGCCGTCTGCTCGACGATCCTGCCGTCGAACATGTGGACACTGCGATCCGCGAAGCCGGCGTAGCGCGGATCGTGGGTCACCATGCAGATCGTCGATCCATTGCGATGGAGCTCGCGCAGCAGCGTCATCACCGCCTCGCCGTTGACGGAATCGAGATTCCCTGTAGGCTCGTCGGCGAGGAGCACCGACGGATTTCCCGCCAGCGCCCGCGCCACCGCGACGCGCTGCTGCTGCCCCCCGGAGAGCTGCGACGGATAGTGCTTCATGCGATGCGACATCCCGACTTTTTCGAGCGCTTCGACGACGGCCTTCTTCCGCTCCGGCGCCGGCATCGACCGGTACGTCAGCGGCAGTTCGACGTTCTCATAGACACTCAAATCGCCGATCAGATTGAAGGCCTGGAACACGAAACCGATTTCGCGATTGCGGATGCGGGCGCGGTCCTTCGCATTCAGGTTGGCGACGGATTGGCCGTTCAACATGTACGACCCTCCGCTCGGCGAGTCGAGCAGGCCGAGAATTGCGAGGAGCGTCGACTTCCCGCAGCCCGAAGGACCTTCGATCGAGACGTAGTCGCCTTTTTCGATGTGAAGCTCGAC
>DATAZF010000022.1:0-6128 GCA_036272235.1 Bryobacteraceae bacterium
GTAGCCGGTCGGCCCGGCTTCGTAACAGGCGCGGAGTTCCTTCACCGGCCCGAGTTTCCCGATCATCTTGCGGACGGATTCGAGGCGGTTTGGAATCGTTCCGATTGAGCGAACTTCGCCCCCCGGTTCGGCTACTGCGACGGCTATCGTTTCGGCATGGACATCGAGTCCCAGAAAGCGTAATTTAGTCATTTGCGGCCAACTCCTTTTCGCATGCGGCTCTGCGCCGCGGGATTCACCTTTTCGCAGCGTAACCCGCGCTACTGCGACTCAGGTGGTTGGTCGCTCCATTTTGACTAACCGGTTTAAGCTGAGACAGGCGATCTCGCCTGCCTCAGCTTAAGATCTTCGAAGGCTGCCGATCAGATCAGTCTCAGCGCGGCACGAAGGACGATCCAGCATTTTTCCGGGCTGGATAAAGAAATCCGCCGCACAAGCACGTCGTAGTGCGACTCCTCGATTTGATCGAGCAGCCGCGAGTAGATTGCGATGAGTGCCCACAGTGACGGGCGGCTTGCGGGATCAATGAGCGCCAGCAGCGGCGCGGACTCCCGATAGTAATCCCGCGCACGGGCGATTTCAAACTCCATCAAAGCTCCGAAGCGCTCGGTGCGTCGCGCACCGGTGAGATCCTCGCGCGAGACGCCAAACCGCGTCAGATCTTCCGCGGGCAGATAGACGCGGCCAAGTCCGGCATCTTCGCGCACATCGCGCAGGATGTTCGTCAACTGAAAAGCGATGCCGCATTTCTCGGCAAGCGGGAGCGCGTCCGACGAGTTGAATCCAAAGATGTGGATGGTCGTCAGCCCGACAACGGAAGCAACGCGGTAGCAATAGCGGTACAGCTCGTCAAACGTCTCGATGGCGCGCGGCTCCAGGTCGGACGCGACGCCTTCGATCATCTCGTAGAAATACTCGTGCGGGATCGCATAGCGCTCGACCGCGTCGAGAAACGCGGGCCAGGTCGGATTGGAGTCCGGGCGTCCCGCGAGAGCTTCCGTGAGAGCGTCGCGCCAGTGATCGATCGCGGATCGTGAGGCTCCCGGCTCGTCGCTCAAATCGTCGCAATAGCGCATGAATGCATAGACCGCGCACATGGCGTTCTTCTTGTCCGGCGGCAGCAGGATAAACGAGTAGTAGAAATTGCGGGCGCGACTCTTCGCCACAGCGCGGCAATGCGCCTGAGATTGCTCGAGAGCGGTCATGCGGCTCGCTTGAATGGCGTTCTGAGTGCGAACCGTGCGAGAGTCGATACCAGTAAACCTGCGCGCTCCACTTTTGAAATTTTAGGCCGGCGCGAAAGAACATCGTAGTTCTGCTGTTCGATCTTGTCGAGGACACACAGACCACCGCGGCTGAAAAGTTCCAGATCGACCGCGAGGCGGCGGTTCACCATTCCGGCGAGCGGAAGACCGGTCATGAAGAGCCGGCGGGCCTGGTCGACGGCCTCCCGCATGACCGCGCGGAAACGATCGTCGAATTTGTGAGCGAAGAGTTCATCCACGGTGTAGTTGTGTTCGGCGAGAAGGTCGAGGGGAAGATAGACGCGGTCTTTCAGCTGATCCACCCTGACATCCTGCCAGAAGTTGGCGAGTTGCAGAGCGGTGCAGGTCGCGTCCGAAAGCCGCTGCCGCCCGGTATCGGAGTAGCCGCATAGATATAAAACGAGGCGCCCGACGGGATTGGCTGAATAGATGCAGTAGTCGAGCACGCCATCCCAATCCTTGTAGCGGCTGATGTTGCGGTCCTGAATAAACGCGCGGATCAAATCCGCGAACGGCTGCCGTGGAATTCCAAATCTGGCGACGGTGCCTTTCAAAGCAATAAAAATCGGGTGCTCGGCTTCACCCGCATACATGCGATCAAGCTGGACAAGCCAGTCGTTGAGCTGGCGAAGGCTTTCATCGCGATCGGGGATTTCATCCGCCAGATCGTCGGAGTGCCGGCAATATGCGTAGACGTTGTAGAAATCCTGATGCAGGTGTTTCGGCAGCAGGAAGCTGACAACGTGAAAGTTTTCATAGTGCGTTGTGGCGAGACGGCGCGTATACTGCTCGGCTTCGCTTACCGTCATGATCAGGGAATGATCGCGGTTTTAAGGGGACCGCTGCCTTCCATGAGCCGGAACAAAACCTTGGATAAACTCTCGAGCGGCTCTTCGGCCTGCACGAAAGCCTGTGCGGTGACGCCGCCCGTTTCGATGATGTCCAGAGCTTCGCGGAACGCCCGCGGAGTGTGGTGGAAGCTGGCGCGGCACGTGATCTCGGAGTAGTGGAGCAGGTTGGTATCGAGCTCGACGCGCGTGCCGCTGGGCGGGCCTCCGAAGAAGTTGACGACGCCGCCGCGGCGGAGCATTTCGACCGACCAGTTCCAGGTTTCGGCGCGGCCCACGGCTTCGATCACTATGTCCGCCCCGCGCCCGCCGGTGAGATCGCGGACAGCGGCGACGGGATCCAGCGTCTCCTCGGTGGCGATGACGCGGTCGGCGCCGAGTTTCAGCGTATGTTCCAGCTTCGACCGCCGGCGGCCGATGGCGATCACCTGAGCGCCGCGCAGCTTCGCAAGGCGTACGAACATGGATCCGATGGGGCCGACTCCGATCACAGCGACCGTATCGCCGGCTTCCATGCCGGTGTCTTCAAGGCCCTTCACCACACAGGCCAGGGGCTCGGCCAGAGCGGCATCCTGATACTTCAGATGTGGTGCGATTTCATACGTGTTGCGTTCGACGATGCGGGCGGGAATGCGAATAAACTCCGCATAAGCGCCGTTGTTGAACATGAGATCTTCGCAGAGATTTACCTTGCCGCGCGTGCAGTAAAAGCACTGCAGGCAGGGTGCGGAGTTTGCGGCGACGATGCGCTGTCCGGCGTGAAAGCGCGTGACGGAATCACCGACGGCAATGATGTCGCCGGCGAATTCATGGCCGAAAACGGCCGGGGGCACGATCATGCGCGCGTGATAGCCACGCCGGAATACTTTGACGTCGGTGCCGCAGGTGAGGGCCGCGCGCACACGGACGAGGATGTCACCGGGTCCAATCGCGGGAACGGGAATGCGTTCCAGTTGAAGGTGCTCTTTTCCGTAAAGTATGGCTGCGAGCATGGTCCCGTTATTCATTCGTTCCCTGGCGACATGGCCGCGGGGTCGCCCGTTACTTCCTGTGGGCGCACCACTATCTTCAGCGGGTTCTCACCTGGGAACTCGCCTGGATGCGTCGCCAGACGGAATGCAAACTCGATCTTATCAAGTGGTACCCGATGCGAAATGAGCAGGTGCAGAGGCAATTTGCCGCTGAAAACCAGATCGGCCGATTCCTTCTGGATGTCGACGGAAGCGCTGTAGGACCCAAGCAGCGATCGCTCGCCGACGCAGATGCTGGCTCCGGAAAGCTCGATCCGCTCTTTGTCGGAAGTCTGGGCGAAAAGCATGATTCTGGCGCCAGGGCGCGATGAGGCCACTGCCTGCTCGACGAGTCCTTTGACATTGGTTGCGACGAAGACCATGTCGGCGCCACGGCCATCGGTGAGCTCGCGGAGCTTCCCGGAGACGTCTGCGTGGCGAGGGTCGAGGGCGAGCGTTGCGCCGCAGAGTTTCGAAAGCTCGAGGCGGCGAGGGATCGTGTCGGTCGCGACCACCACGCAGCCTCGCAGATTCAGGAGCATGGTGAAGAGGAGGCCGATGGGTCCCTGGCCCTGCACGAGCACGACGTCGCCGGCCCGGGGATCGCATTGATGGACGGCTTTCAGGCAGGTGTTGAGCGGCTCCACAAAAGAGGCGACTTCGAAGGGCACGTCGACCGGGATCTTTTCGATGCCGCCTTCCACGATCCAGTCCATAACGCGGACGTATTGGGAGAAGCCTCCACCGGCAGGCTCGAAGCCCGCAGTGACGCCAACCTTTTTATATACGGGGCACTGGGCGTAGAGTTTGCGCGTGCAGTAAAAGCACTTGCGGCAGGGGATGTGATGGAAGACGACGACCCGGTCGCCCGGCGCGTACTTCGTGACGTTTGCGCCCACTGCGGCTACCACTCCCGCTGTTTCGTGGCCGTAAATTCTGGGCGGAGTGAGCAGGTCGTATTCAATCTTTTTTAAATCCGTGTGGCAGACACCGCAGGCTTCCACCCGGATGAGGATTTCGCCTGAACCGATTTCAGGGACCGGGATCGACTCGACGGCGACTTTCGAATTGCCTTTGTATACGGCGGCCTGCATGCTCATAAAGCCTTAAAACCACGAACGCGGGCAAGGATGAAAACAGTTGAAAACGGATTAGAAGGATGATTTGGCAAGGAAGTCTCCTAGTTTACGGGCAGCTTGCGCCGTGCGGCTTTGCAGGCGGAGTAGTTCTCCGAAGTGATGCTGTTTTATCAGGCTGAAAATGCTGAAACGGCCGTCTGCTCTGAGCGCGGCGTTGTAGTCGTTGGCGAAGTCCTCGCCGGCGAGGTCGCTGACCGCGCGGACGCAGTAGAAAGGGAGAGCGAGATCTTCCGAGGCACGCGCGGCGCCGGCGGCTTCCATTTCTACTATCGATGCTCCGGTGGCGCGGAGGTTGCGTTTTTCGACGGCGGTCTGGGCGATGTGATCGATGGATGCGAGCGCGGCCTGGCGCGCTGGCGGCGCTTCGAAGGCCGCGGTTTGCCAGGTGTGAGTGGCGGCACGGACTTCCGTTGCCACGACCACGTCCGCGATTTGCAGGGACTCATCCAATGCTCCGCAAAAGCCGATGTTGCAGACGGCCGCCGGTTTCGGCGCTACGAGAACCGCGGCGAAGGCACGCTCCGCGCCCGCGCCGTTGGCGATAGCAGTGACTTGGCGGCCTTTCCAGCGGGCGGTGCGGGACCAGTGGACGGGGAGCTGGAGCGGGCGGACATCCTCCAGGTGAGGGAGCAGGCCGGCGAATTCGCGCGGATCGGCGGCGATGAACAGGAGCGCGCCGCTCATTTGTTGCGCTCAAACCATCCGACTGCGTCTCGCAACGCGCCTTCTGGTGGACACGGGCTGTATCCGAGTTCTCTCGCCGCTTTCTCGTGCGACACCCACATTTTTTTCTTTGCCATGCGGACCGCTTCGAGCGGGGCGCGCGGGGGCGTGCCGGTGATTTGGGCCCACGCGGTGGTGGCGAGTCCGGCGGCGTATGCGACGAAGTACGGCAGTTCGGTAGTGGGGGCTTTGCGGCCTGTAATGCGGCCCAGTTCCTGAAGGATCTGGCCGAGGGTCATGTTGGCAGCGCCGAGGATATAGCGCTCGCCGGCCTGGCCGTGCTCGCAGGCGAGCAGATGGCCGAGGGCGACATCGCGGACGTGCACGACGTTCAACCCGGTATCGATGTAGGCGGGCAGTGCTCCGTGGAGAAAGTCGCGGACGATTTGACCGGTCGGCGTGGGCTTGAAATCGTGATCGCCCATGGGCGCAGTAGGGTTGACGATGACAACGGGGAATCCGTCGCGCGCGAGCTCCAGGGCGACCTGTTCGGCGAGGAACTTGGAGCGCTTGTAGTCGCCCGACATTTCATTGACCGAGACAGGCTGGGTTTCGTCGCCGATGCCGTTTGCAGGGATGCCGATGCAGCCGACGGTGCTGGTGTAAACGACGCGTTCGACGCCGGCCGCTTTCGCCGCCGAGAGCATGTTGCGGGTGCCATCCACGTTCGACTGATAGAGCTCAGCGGGATTTTTCGACCAGAGCCGGTAGTCGGCGGCGACGTGGAAGACCAGCTCGCATCCCGCAGCGGCGCGAGCCAGAGAGCCGGGGTCGCGCAGATCGCCGGTAACCACTTCCACGTCGAGTTCAGAGATGCTGCTCGAAGCACGGGCGAGGGCGCGGACCTTATGTCCGCGTTCGAGGAGAAGGCGGGCAACGTGCCAGCCCACGAATCCCGAAGCGCCTGTGACGAGCGTTGGTTTCATTACTGTCTTGAACCTATATCGTGACATGGCCAAAACCGATTGCCTGGCGGATGCTCAGCGACAGCAGGGACTACAGCGCCAGTGCTGCGGATATACTTGGCTGGCCACACCACCAGCAGGCCGGCAGGATGACAATGGATCAAAGCGGATTCCTCGAGCGAACGCCGGCGACCACCGTTCATGGCCGCTATCTGACGATTCCTCCCGCCGCGCCAGG
>DATAZF010000023.1:0-6366 GCA_036272235.1 Bryobacteraceae bacterium
GGCATCGACTCCGGCGGTCACAATTGGTCAGGCTCAACCGACTGCGAAGACGCGGGTCGAGCCGATGAGCAACATGCGGATCAAGATCGCCGAGCACATGGTGATGTCGAAGCGCGTGTCGGCGCATGTCACGACCGTGCATCGGGTGGATATGACCCGCGTAGCGAAGATGCGCGCGAAGCACAAGGACGATTTTGCGGCGCGCTACGGAATGTCTCTGACGTTCCTGCCGTTTGTCGCACGCGCCACCGTAGAGGCGCTGCGGACGTTCCCCATCGTCAATGCATCCATCGATGGAACGAACATCATCTATCACAACGAAATCAACCTCGGGATCGCGGTGGCGCTGGAGAACGGGCTGATTGTGCCGGTCATCCGCAATGCCGACGAGAAAAACGTGCTCGGCCTGCAACGATCCATCGTCGATCTGGCGTCGCGCGCGCGTGCGCGGCAGTTGAAGCCGGACGAGATCCAGGCCGGAACGTTTTCGATCACGAATTTCGGCAGCTTCGGAAGCGTGTTCGCAACACCGGTCATCAATCAGCCGCAAGTGGCGATTCTGGGCGTCGGCACGGTTGAGAAAGTGCCGGTGGTCGTCGACGACGCGATCGCGATCCGCTCGCAGTGCTATCTCGCGCTGACGTTCGATCATCGTCTGATCGACGGCGCTCTGGGCGATCAGTTCACCGGCAAGGTGAAGTCGGTCCTCGAGAGCTGGTCAGAAGAAGTTCTCTGATCGGCGGGAATCCTTATCGCTTCGTTTTCCGGGCCAGCTGTTCAAGATCTTCAAGGTGAAGCGTTCTCTGTCCATCCGGAAAGAACAGTGCGTCCCCCCGCGCTTCTATCGGGCCCTGCAGGAGCGTTACTCCCGTGCTCGCCAGCTGATTCTGATTGCTGTCTTTGTTGACGAGTTCCAGCCAGCGCCCCGGCATGAACGACGCTCTGGCTTTTGTACTCTCGATCAGCCAAAAACCTGAGGCAGCATACGCGATGGCTCCGGATGATGGAAGCACCGCGAACTGAACCGGCTCGCTTGCGGTGGCCGCTCCGGAGACCAGTACGGTTCCTGTATGGAGTCCGGGCGCTGCTTCCCTGGCGAAAATGCGGAACGACACATCGCGTGCGGTCGACGCCCCGACGGTGACCTCGATCTTCGCGGGGGAAAAATCGAGGCCATCCACCCTGGGCTCAAGAACGAAAGTGCGAATCTCGGGCGCATTGTTGCGCAGCGTAATCGCGAGGTCGCGGCCATTGCGCTGGCTTACCGGAATGGTGGCAGGGAACAGCGGCAAGGCGGAGCTGGCCGTAAGATGCACATCAACCGCATCGGGGAAATGCAGGCTCACGGGACGCAGCAACTGAGGGCGGGCATGGCTCATCTGCGTGCCATCCGCTTCAATTGCGAGGTCGACGTGATCGCCGTGAACCGCAGTTGCCGGGACCTTCACGGTGTAGATCAGTCCCAGCGGCTCCTTGCCCGGTTCCTGATCTGTCTGAAACGCCGGGGCGATACGGAGTCGCGACCGCTGCGCGATGGCTTCGGAGGAAAATTCCGCGGTGAGGCGATTCGTCTCGCCGATCATCAGGACGCGTGCACTGTCGAAGAAAGCGGTCGCATCGGGCGGCTCGATGGCAAGACCGATGCGGACGTGGCGCGCGGGTCCGGTTCCGGCCGGGATGTGCAGGCGCGCGCGCTGCGTGTGGTCGTCCCAGTCGAACTGTGACGGTTTGCCGCCGGCGACGAGGGGTCCGGAAGGCTCGCGGGAAAGCTGCAGCACCACTTCAGCAGCCGAGGGCGCCGCGAACTCCATCGCGAGGATTCCGTTCTCATATTCCATTGCGGTAAGCTCCGCTGTTGCGTAGACAAGGTGGTCGGTGTTGGCGAAAGCACTGCAATCCTTGCATAGCGGACCCGCAGTCAGCGGCACGTTTATCGGCAGCCAAAGAGCGTCGTGCGCGGGCACCGACAAACCGGGCACCGTGATCGCATGTTTGGCCGCCGGGTAGAGGGCTTTGATGTCACCGCTCCACTGGTGCCCTGATTTGTTGACAAGGGACACGACGGATACGCCCGTATCGGCGGCGAATTGGCGGACTCCAGGTGCGTTGGCGGCCGCTGCGTTACTCCCCGCGACTACTCCCGCGCCGGAAATTTCGCGCAGAGAGGGAAACGATTTGTTCCAGTAGGTCGAGAGTTGCGCACTGCGGCGGAGAGAGACGGATGCGGGTTTCTCTTCGCCTGCGAAATCGACAGCGCCCGGCCGATATCCTCCCGGTCCAAGCGTTTCTTCGACGTCGGTCCACAGAATCGCGGGGACCCCCGAAGCGAGAAGTTCGCGGGCGCGGGTAACAGCGGTGGGCGCCAGGATGGAAATTCGCGCGGGCGGTCCGGCAAGAGGTTCCGTCAGCGGGCCGCCGTGAGTGCGCGTGAGGGGCTTCAAGGCGTCGGGGACGGGCCCTTCCAGATCGGCTTCGAGATCCAGCCGGCGAATGATGGCAAGAAGATCGCTGAGTTCGGCAACATCCTTCGCGGGCGGCAAACTCACGTGGGTGATGCCGATATTTTTGAGCCAGACAAGCTCACGCTCCCAGAGAGGTTTGGGGTAGGCATTCCACGGAAACTCGACGGATTCCACCCAGGCTGGCGAAGCGACGGCGAAGACCAAAAGAAGTGCCAGCGGTCGAATCACTTTTCGGCCTGTTTGCGCATTCGGAAATCGTCGATGATCGGCATTCTGATGACACGGCACATTTCAAACAGACGTGAGCGGGCGCGCGGACCGATACGATTTTCGAGCGTCGTTTTGTGATAGACGATTCCCGCATCCGTGCGCTCGTACGTGGTGTAGCCCACGTCGGGATCGATCAGGTTGGTGGTGGCGATCAACGCTTTGCGCTGGTTGCATCGCGCCGTGATGATCGAGGTCACCGTGTCTTCCACCCAATCGGTGACGCGATGGGCGCCCAGGTCGTCAAGAAGGATAACCTCTGTATCGATCGCTACACGATATGTTTCCTTGTCGCTCGAATTCGAGGCGGAATCGTAGCCGGAGCGGATGCGATCGAAAAGATTCTGGTAGTCGAAAAATAATCCTTCGAAGCCTTTGGCCATGATGGCGCGCAGGGCCGCGACGGCGAGGTGGGTTTTGCCGGAGCCCGGATCGCCCATCAGCAGCAGGCCCGGCTTCTTTCCGTTGGGAAAATCGCGGGCATAGCCGCGCACCGCCAGATAGACTTCCGTCAGTTCGCGGTAGTGGATCGGGTTCTCGCGTGGAAGGAGGAAATTTTCAAATGACGCGTTGGTGTAGAGCGGAGGGATTGAGGCGCTCGATTCCAGCCGCTCAGCCCGCTCGACAGCCACGCAATCGCACTTCACGGCGCCGGAGACTTCGTCGCGTTCGACGATCTTCCATCCGGTCCCATTGCACTCGGGGCAGACCGCAGCGGCAGGCATCGTGAGTCTATTATCGCGCCTGGACCGCCGGAGAGCCGAAAGCCGCCGGTGTTCGGGATCCGGCGGCTTTCGGCTGAATCAGACGGAGCGTCGTGAGAAGAAGCTGACCAGCCAGAGCACAAGGAAAATAAAGAACAAAATCTTGGCTATGCTGGCGGCTGCGCCCGCGATGCCGAAGAATCCCAATGCGCCGGCGATCAATGCGATGATCAGGAAAACCAGGGTCCAGTGCAACATTTTTGTTGTCTCCTGGCGGTAATGCAGCAATTAATACGCCAATTATGCAAACGCCACTACTTGAGCGTCAAGTCGCCAGCCAGAAGGCGGGCGCGAAGCCGATAGCGGCCTGAGGGATAGCTTTTGTCGAAACTGCGAAACAGCCCGTCCTTGTCGACGCCAAAAGCCGAGGCGCGCAGATCGCCGGCTAACACCGACGCCTCGACGTGTCTGTAAGCAGAAGGGTCGCCGACCTCGATGGTGAGATCGCCGGCATTCAGTTCGATGTCCTTGTCACCGGTGATTCCCGAGAGCATAAAGTCACCCGCCGGGCAGCGCACAACCAGATTTGTGGTGCGCGGGACTTCGATCCGAAAGCGCACCTCGTTGCGAGGGCCGCCGCGCACCGTCAGGCGATTCGCCGCGAAGGTGATCTTGACATCGCCGCTGCCGCTGCCGCCGATCGTGCAGGAAACGCGCACTACTGCCGCCTCTGTTCCGACAATCGTGACATCGCCCGCGCGGAGGTTCATCGCAATCTCGCGGGCAGCTGTTGCCGGCGCCTCGAATGGGCTGGCGCAGGTACCCGAGGTCTGCCCGGGGAGACTGAAGGGCAGAGCGATCAAAAGGCAGATTGGAAGTCGCATCTCAGAATAAAGTACGAGTCTGGATGGATGAACGTTCGAAACATCTCCTGCGACTACGGGGCGGCTGCCGGGCGTTAGTGCGTCATCGAGTAGACGATGTAGTTGATCCCAATGCGAATTGCGAGTGAAGCAGCCTTTTCCGGATAGTAAGGGTCGTCGGCCCATTCCCATGCATCCCCCAGATCGGAGTTGTATGAGATCGCGATCATGATACGGCCTTTATCGTCGTAAATGGCGCGCCAGTGGGCGCCGCGGCCGCCGTCTTCGCAGTTCTTGCATCCCTGCCGGAGATGCGCCTGCCCCGGCACTTGAACACGGTCATTCAGATCGTATAGAAGGTGGAAAATAGCGTCGTCGTTGGGGATATCCACGATAGGGCGATCGGGGAACACCAGCTTCATCGAGTCTTCGAACACTTTGCGTTCTTCGTTGCCGTGGAAATCGTCGGCGACGAAGAAGCCTCCGCGCAGCAGGTATTCGCGCATTTCCTTGCCCTGCTTTGGAGTCAGACCCCATTCGCCGACCTGCACCGCGTAGAGCCAGGGGAGATCGTACTCTTCGTCTTCATCCAGATTCACAGGCTGTTCGACCGAACGCACGTGGATGCGCGTCAATCGCCGCACGGCCTGCGAAAAGTGCCGGTCGGCGCGCGGATAATCCTGCGTCCAAAGCGACAGGCCATTACGAAAGTCGCCGTCGAAACGGCCGCGGTACCCATCGTTCCAGCCGCCGGGAAACATCAGGCGAGCGAAGGCGAACTCGGTCTTTTCCTGATAATCGTTCGGTGTTTCGAAGGAAGAGTATTCGACGCCGGGATACTGCCGGAAGGGCTTCTGGAAGGCGTAAACAGTGCCAAGGCACGCGAGCGCACCTGCTCCGACCAACCAGGCTTTCGCGAAAGTCGTTCGCACGTTCCTTGCCCTGAGCATATCACCGCGAGCCAGTCTCACCTCGAGTCAGGCCCAGTGATATTCGTAGAGAACCGGGTTACGGATGATTCCGCAGCAGTTCCTCCGATTTCTTTTGCCGATGCAGAACCCCGCAGGGTTCGCCGGCAGCGATTTTGTCTTGCTCGGTCTGACCGGGTTGGCGGTTGCAGTTCTGGCCGGACGGGAAAAGATTCTGCTCGCGGCGCGCTGGCTCGCAGACCGGCCACTGGTTTCGATGGGGCTTTTCGCTCTTCTGCCGATCGCGCTTCGGCTGGGCCTGCTGGCGCATCATCCAGTGCCGGTGCCGCGAGTCGCCGACGATTTCAGCTATCTGCTGCTCGGCGATACGCTCACACACTTCCGGCTGGCGAATCCCATGCATTCGATGCATCGGTTCTTTGAGGCAGTGTTCGTCTTGCAGGAGCCGTCGTACAGCTCGATTTATCCGCTCGGGCAGGGTATTGCGCTGGCTTTCGGTCAACTGATTTTCCATCAGCCATGGGCCGGCGTTCTGTTGTCTGCCGGAATTCTGGCTGCACTCTGTAATTGGACGCTGCGCGCGTGGGTCGACGCGCGCTGGGCTTTGCTCGGAGGGCTGCTGGCGGCATTCGAGTTCGGCCCGTTGAGTGGATGGGTGAACACTTATTGGGGCGGTGCCATCTCCGGTATCGCAGGGTGTCTGGTATTTGGCGCGCTGCCGCGCCTGAGAAGCGCGCCCCGGACGAGAGATGCCATCCTGTTGGGAATCGGGCTCGGTCTCCAACTGCTGACGCGCCCCTTCGAATTCATAATCCTCGCAGCGGTCGTGATTCTTTTCTTTGTACCGGTGCGCAGTCTGATTGTCGCCGGGCTGGTTTTGCTGCCGGCCCTGGGGTTGACTCTGCTGCAGAATCATCAGGTAACCGGCCGGTGGATGACGCTGCCCTACCAGCTCAGCCGCTATCAATACGGAGTTCCGGCGACGTTCACGGTACAAGCAAATCCGATTCCACATCGCGCGCTCACAGCCGAACAGCAGGTCGATTACGATGCTCAGGTGGCGGTTCACGGGAACGGCGATTCGATCGGCAGATACCTCCGGCGTCTTGCGACGCGTGTTCGCTTCCAACGTTTTTTCTTC
>DATAZF010000024.1:0-41824 GCA_036272235.1 Bryobacteraceae bacterium
GTTTCGCTACAATAGGTCCGGTACAATAAACAGAGTCGCCCGATCGCGGCGTATCTGGCTCCGTAACTTCCATCTGCCAAACGATGTTCGATAATCTGTCCGACAAACTGCAGCGTGTCTTCAAGAACCTGCGGGGGGAAGGGCGCCTCACCGCCGAGAACATGGAAACAGCCCTGCGCGAAGTGCGCGTGGCGCTGCTGGAAGCCGACGTCAATTTCAAAGTCGTCAAGCAGCTCATCGAAAGCGTGAAGGCACGCGCCATGGGGCAGGAAGTTCTGAACTCGCTGTCGCCTTCTCAGCAGGTGATCGGGATCATCAACGAGGAGCTGATCAAAGTCCTCGGCAGCCACGAATCGAAGCTGCGGTTCGCCAACGAACCGCCCAGCGTATTCCTGATTGTCGGACTACAGGGATCCGGCAAGACAACGTCCACCGGCAAGCTGGCGCGATGGCTGACGAAGAACGGGCATCGGCCGCAGATGGTGTCCGTCGACATCTACCGTCCCGCGGCGCGCGAGCAACTGGCGATCGTGGCGCGTGACCTCAAGCTGCCGATTTACCCAGGAACACCTGAAGAGAAACTGCCGGTCGACCTGGCGCGCTCCGCGCGGCGCGAGGCGACAAACAATGGCCGGGATGTGCTGCTGGTCGACACCGCCGGACGTCTCCATATTGACGATGAGCTGATGGCCGAGCTGAAGGAACTCAAGGACCTCCTGAATCCGGTCGAGATCCTGTTCGTGGCGGACGCCATGACCGGGCAGGATGCGGTCAAGTCAGCGGACGAGTTCCACAAGCATCTCGGCATCACCGGCGTCATCCTCACCAAAATGGATGGCGATGCCCGCGGCGGCGCGGCGCTCTCGATTCGCAGTGTAACGGGGCAACCGCTCAAGTTCGTCGGCGTCGGTGAGAAATCGGACGCTTTCGAAGCGTTTCACCCGGACCGGGCGGCCTCGCGCATCCTCGGCATGGGCGACATAGTCAGCTTCGTCGAGAAGGCGCAGGAAGCCTTCAACATGAAGGAACAGGAGGAGATGCAGCGCAAGCTGATCGATAACGAGTTCACGCTCGAAGACTTCCGCGATCAGCTGAAATCCCTGCGCAAGCTGGGCTCGCTCGACTCCATCCTGAAGATGATGCCCAAGGTTGGGATGATGAAAGAACTGCAGAACATGCAGCCGGATGAGAAGGAACTCACACGCATCGTGGCCATTATCGATTCGATGACGCCGCGGGAGCGCGATAATCATATGATTATCAACGGTAGCCGCCGGCGGCGCATCGCGCGCGGCAGCGGCACGTCGGTGAATGAAGTGAACAACCTGCTGAAGCAGTATGGGCAGGCGCGGAAGATGATGAAGAGTTTATCCGGCAATATGGGTTTTCTCGGCAAGAAGCTGGGGAAGATGGGCAAGCTCGGATTGCCTGGGTTTTAGTTTGGATTTTCAAGGACAATAGAATAGATGCTGATGATCAGACTGGCGCGTTTCGGCGCCAAGAAAAAGCCGTTTTACCGTGTGGTGGTGATTGAGAAGGAACGCGCGCGCGACAGCCGCAATCTGGAAGTCGTGGGGCAGTACAATCCGTTGGCGACTCCGGCCGCAGTGAAGCTCGACCATGAGCGGATTACTTACTGGACGAAAAATGGCGCGCAACTGTCCGACACTGTGAGCCGTCTGTTGAAGAATAATCCCGCTCCGGCTGCGGTTTAAGCGCGTGCCGAGCCCGACCGGGGAAGTCCCGCAGGGGCCGCGCGCGTTGGGCGAGCGAGTTAAGGGAGAGTCGATGAAACAGTTGATCGAAGACATTGCGAAGGCTCTGGTCGACGTCCCGGAAGAAGTCGCGATCCACGTCATCGAGGGCGAGCAAACGACCGTGCTGGAGTTGAAGGTCGCACCGAGCGATCTGGGCAAGGTGATCGGCAAGCAGGGGAGGACCGCCAGGTCCATCCGCACGATCCTGGGCGCGGCAGGGATGAAATTGAACCGCCGCTTTACGCTGGAAATTCTTGAGTAGTGAAGACGCCTGGATCTCCATCGCGGTGCTTCACCGGCCGCGTGGAAATCGTGGCGAGTTGACGGCTGAGTCTCTTTCGAGTCGGCCGGAACGGTTCGCATTACTGAAAGAAGTCCGGCTGGCTGGTGTTCAGACCCAAACCGCGCAGATCGAAGAGGTCTGGGAACACGCCGGCGGGCTGGTTTTCAAATTTCAGGGCATCGATTCCATTTCCGACGCCGAGAAATTGCGCGGGGCGGAAGTGCAGGTGCCGAGGTCCCAACGCGTTGAACTCGAGCCGGGCGAATATTTCCATTCGGACATCATTGGGTGCGAGGTGCGCGAACGCATATCCGGAAGAGTGGTCGGACGCGTCACAAACTTCGAGGAGTATGGCGGCCCGCCATTGATCGAGATCGATGGGGGCAGGCTGCTCATTCCTTTTGTGAAGGCCATCTGCCTCGATATCCGGCCGGATGAGAAGCTCATTCTGGTGGATTTGCCAGAGGGGCTGGAAGAGCCTGACGCGCGCGCGGAATGAAGTTCCACCTGTTGACCATCTTTCCGGATTTCTTCGACGGCCCCTTTAAATATGGAGTGGTGGCGCGCGCCGCGGAGTTTGGTTCTCTTCAACTCGTGGTTCACGATCTGCGGAACTGGACACACGATGCGCATCGAACGGTCGATGATCGTCCCTTCGGCGGCGGCGAGGGAATGGTCTTGAAACCCGAGCCGATCTTCGATGCCGTCGAGGCGATCTGGCCCGGGAAAAAGGCCGGCCGGAAAGTGATTCTGCTCTCGGCCCAGGGGCGGCGATTCACCCAGCAAATAGCGCGGGATCTTGTCGCGAACGAAGAGCTTTTGCTGATTTGTGGGCGGTACGAGGGCGTGGACGAGCGTGTCGCCGAGCATCTCGCCGATGAGGAGCTGTCAGTCGGCGATTATGTTTTGAGCGGCGGCGAACTGGCTGCGGCAATCGTGGTGGATGCGGTTGCGCGGCTGCTGCCGGGCGTGGTCGGGAATCAGGAATCGACCGTGAACGAGTCGTTCGAGGAAAACGGAATTCTGGATTATCCGCATTGGACGCGTCCGGCGGAGTTTCGCGGTTGGAAAGCGCCGGAAGTCCTGCTGGGCGGTAATCATGCGGAGATCCGCAAGTGGCGGCGGTCGGCGGCCGAGGCCAAAACGGCGCGCTTGCGGCCGGACCTGTTGAAGCCGGACCTGTTGAAGTAGAGCAGCGGTCTCTTATATTTATCGGTTGTTGCGCAGCCATCGCCAGACCAGGGCCACAGGCAGTCCGACGACATTGCTGTACGAGCCCTCGATGCGGTCGATGAACTTTGACGCGAAGCCCTGGATGCCGTAGGCGCCGGCTTTATCCATCGGCTCGCCGGAGGCGACGTAATCAGCGACCTCCGTATCGCTGAGCGGCAGGAACCACACTGCTGTCGATGCGATCTCTGTTTCGATCTGACCACCGCGCCGCAGTGCGATTGCAGTCAGCACTTCATGCCGGTTCCCCGAGAGTGCGCGGAGCATGCGGGTAGCGTCGGCACGATCCGCCGGTTTGCCCATGATTTCGTTGCCGAGCACGACCGTGGTGTCAGCGGCCAGAACAAGATCGCCATCGACGGCTCTCGCCTTTGCTTCCGCGATCCGCAGTACGTATTTCCGCGGGTCTTCGGCTTGCCATGGGGTTTCGTCGATATCCGCCGCGCGGACTTCAAACTCAATTCCCGCGGCCATCAGAAGTTCCGCCCGCCGTGGGGAACGCGAAGCCAGAATCAGCGTCAATGAACTCCGTAGCTCTTTTCTCCGGCGTTGATGGCGACGGTCAGGATATTCTGCTTCGGCGGCAAGGGGCATGTCGCGTAAGCGGTGAATGCGCATGGAGGATTGGTTGCCTTATTGAAGTCGAGTTCCACGCGATCCCCCTTCGAGACGGCATACAGAAAGCGGCCGGCGCCATACGTCGTGTGGCCGCTGGTCGCGTCCTTGAACATGAAAAAGAGCTCGTTGTCTTCGAGGACGGGTTCGAGCCGAAGCGTCTGGCCTTTGAGTGAAAATTCCGCAAAACCGGGGGCCGGCTCCCGATCGGTCATCCCCAGAATGTTGGTGATGGCGATGCTCTTCGGTTTGGGGTATGCGATCCATTTGGCGTCGATACGCCAGGCGTCGCCGGCCGGGAACCATTTGCAGCCGGTGAAGTCGCGGCGCGTTTCCGCATTTGGATCGCGCAGCCGGACGCCGGTCTTGCCGCCGCGCTCGATGATCGTCAGGGTGACCCCGCCGAACTTGAGTACGTCGGGATGCTCGGTTGCATCCGACTTCAACTGCCGGTTTTCGTAAGTAACTTTGTTGCCGGCCAGCCGCAGCGTAATGGTCGACTTGCCTGCGCCTGGGGGCAACTCGACCGCATTGGCGCCTTCCTGGAGCCAGGAGAGTCCCGCGACAGAAAGCCAGCCGTCGGGGGCTTTGAGCGAGGCCTCGCGTTCCGCCCGCCACTGCCGGTAGTCGACACCGGCAGCGCTCAGCAGGAGCGGTAGCAACATGAGCGCGAGTCGCATGTTACTTCAGGCGTGAGAAGTCGGTCGGGTCCATGTAGACGCTCTCCGGGGCTTTGGTCGTAAGAGGACCACCGGCTTCCGATTCGGCGCGAACTTTCTTCCACTCTTCGTCGGCCTGAAACGCGGCCCAGTTTTTCGTGGCGTCTTCCTTACTCTTGTGGTCGACGATGTAGATCAGCTGGTTGTTCTTGTTGTCCTGCGGGACCCAGTAGCCGATGGCATGCAGGCCGTGGCGCTTGAAAATAGCTTCAGTGTGGTCGCGGAAGCGCGCTTCGAGGGCATCCAGTTTGCCCGCGGGCGCCGTATAGGTGCGCAATTCGTAGACGTGGTGCGGCGATTGTGCGTCGGAGTTGGTGGCCATGGTCAATCCTAAAACGGCAAGCCCGCCACAAACAAAGGAGACGATGTGTGATCTGGTCATGATGTATACGATAGCTCGATTTTTTGAGTTAGTTTTGCGAGGAGAGCGACGCGATCGGGAATACGGTCGATCAGGATGCTCTCATGGGCTGCATGCGCCCCTTCACCGACCGCGCCGAGTCCGTCGAGTGTCGGGATTCCGAGGGCCGCGGTGAAGTTGCCGTCAGAGCCGCCCCCGCTGGAGGATTCTTCAAGCGCGACGCCGAGTTCCCTTGCCAGTCCCCGTGCCAGCGTGAAGAGAAATGGATTGTGTTCCATGGGCGGGCGGTTGAGTCCGCCGGTTAGTTCGAGAGTGCATCGCTTGTCGATGGGCCTCAGAGCGCGGAATTTACGATCGAGAGCTTTGGCGTCCGCGAGATTCGGGACCCGTATGTCGATCTCAGCCGATGCTTCAGCCGCGATGACATTGGAGCGCGTGCCGCCGGAGACGACACCTGGGTTCACCGTGATCCCGCGTTTGGCATCGGTAAAATCGGCGATGCGTTCGAGCTGCCGGGCGAGTTCGAGGATGGCGCTTGATCCTTTGGCGAAATCGACGCCGGCGTGGGCGGCGATGCCCCGCACTTTCAGCGTCCAGGCGCCGATGCCTTTGCGGGCGGTCTTGACGCGTCCGTCGAGCCCTGTACCGGGCTCGAGGACAAGGACAGCATGGCTCTCCTTCGCCAGCGCCTCCGTGCCCGCGCGCGAGGCGTGGCTTCCGGTTTCTTCGTCAGGATTCACCAGCAGGACCACATCGTGCGCCACCGGGATATCCAGCTCGATTAACGCGCGCATCGCATGAATGAAGAAGGCAAGCCCGGCTTTCATGTCGAGGACGCCTGGTCCGCAGAGGCGGCCTTTGGCCCGGCGGAACGGCATCGACCCGAGAGTGCCGATGGGCCAGACCGTGTCGGCGTGTCCGAGAGCGAGGATCCGGCCCCGTTTTCGGCGCGGACCTCGTTTGGGCAAAGCGGGCAGCTTGAACCTGCAGATGAGCGCGCAAGTGTCGGTGAGCTCGGTTGTTGCGATGCCGGAGACCGATTCGATGAGCAGATCCATGAACCATTTCACGTCGACCGGCGAGTCTGTGGGCGATTCGCATTCGACGAATTCGCGGATCTGAGTAATCAGCGCCGGCTGGTTGCGACGCGCCCATGTCAGCAGCGGGTCCATAGGGCTACTTCAGGTTCTCCTCGAAAAAGCTGGTTTCTTCTTCGAGGAGCTGTTTGTATTCGGGGCCGGAGACGTGGTGCGTCTTCTGCGGATAGACCATCATGTAGAACTGCTTGCCGGCCTTTTGGAGGGCTTCCGCCATTTGCATGGAGTTCTGGAAGTGCACATTGTCATCCTCGATGTTGTGGATCATGAGGAGCTTCGTGCCCTCCAATCCGTCGGCGCTGCGGGTGACAGCGCTTTCCGTATAGCCTTTTTCGTTTTCCTCCGGCAGGCCCATGTAGCGCTCGGTGTAGATCGAATCGTAATTGCGCCAGTTGGTGACGGGCGCTCCGGCGATCGCAGCCTTGATGAGGCCGGGCGCATGGGTGATCGTATAGAGCGTCATGAAGCCGCCGTAGCTCCAGCCGTAGACGCCGATATGCGCCGGATCGACGAAGCCCTGTTTGATCAGGTAATCGATGCCGTCCTTCTGATCGGCGAGCTCGTGCGCGCCCATGTTGTGATAGATGGCGGATTCGAAGACGTGGCCGCGTCCGGTGGATCCGCGATTGTCGAGCTGCCAGATGACGAAGCCCTGCTGGGCGAGCGCCTGATCCCAGGTGAGGCCGGTCCAGTGGTTGAGGGCATATTGCGCGCCCGGTCCGCCATAGACGATGACGATAGCCGGGTATTTCTTTGTGGGCTGGAAGCCGGCCGGCTTGATCATGCGGGCATAGAGTGTGGTGCCGTCGACGGCTTTGAGCTGGACGATTTCGGTGGGGAGAATGTTGAATTCGCCTCGGTCCGCGGCGCGGAATTGGCGTGGGGCGGTTCCGTCGGACTTGTAGAGTGTGCGCGTCAGCGGAGCCTTCAGGCTGCTGTAGTCGTCGAGATAGTAAGCGGCATTTGGAGCGAGAGCGATGGTGTGCGTGCCTTCGCCTTTGGTGAGGCGCTGCTTGTTGGTTCCATCGAGGTTGATCGAGTAGAACTGGCGTTCGGTGGGGCTGTCTTCCGTCGAAGTGTAGAGGACGCGGCGAGTTTTTTCGTCAACGCCGACAAGGTCGTCGACTTGCCATGGGCCGGTGGTCAGTTGCTTTTCGAGTTGTGCAGGACCATCGTTGGCACGCGAAACCCCCTGCCCCACCTGATCCAGCTTGTAAAGGTAGAGGTGGCGGAAGCCGGAGCGTTCGCTGGTCCAGAGGAATTCGTTGCCGGAGCCGAGGAAGCGCGGGCCGGATTTCACGTTGATCCACTGCGGATCTTCTTCGTGGAGCACTGTATGCGACGCGCCGGTTGAGGCGTCGGCGAGGAGGAGGTCAAGTTTGTTCTGCACACGATTGAGGCGCTCGGCGAGGATGGTGCGGCTATCCGGGGCCCAAACGACACGAGCCAGGAGTGAGGCGCGGGGGTCGCCGAGGTCCATCCACTTTGTCTGGCCGCCGGTGGTGGGAACGATACCGAGGCGCACGTCCGCGTTCGGATCGCCGGCCTTGGGGTAGCGCTCAGGTTCGAGGACGCCGCGGGTATTGAGAAGAGACACCTGCGGGAAAACGGGCTCGCGAGCGGTGTCGAACTGCAGGTAGGCAATCGAGCCGCTGTCGGGCGACCACCAGTGTGCGGTGTCGAGGTCGAGTTCTTCGGGATAGACCCAATCGGCCTCTCCGTTGAGCAGGGTGCCGGTGCCTGTGGTCGTGAGCCGCGTGACAATCTTCGAGGCAATCTCGATCGTGTAGAGGTCGGGTCCGCGGCGGAAGGAGACATACTGGTTGTCAGGTGACAGCTTGGGGTCGCGCTCGGCTTCGGACGTTTGCGTGAGCGCGTCGAAATGGCCTTTGGCGATGTCGACGATAAAGAGGTCACCCGAGTTGGCGACGAGGAGGCGTTTGCCGTCGGCGAACCATTGGACGTCGTGTTCACCGACGCGGCGGTTGGTCCAGTCGAAGACAGACGGGGGTGGAGAAGGGATGGCGGCGGCATGAAGGTCGGAGAGCGAGATGATGCGGCGCTCTTTGCTCGTGCGGACGTCGTAGAGGGAGAGTTCGCCGCGTTCGTTCACGATGAAGTGTTCGCCATCCTGAGCCCACGTGATAGCGGCGCGCGAGGAGTCGGGGGCGTTGACAACGGCGTCGATGGTGACAGGTTTCTTCTGCGCGGCCAACGTGAGAGCCGTAAGCAGGAGTGCGGCGGCGATACGCATGGGATGCCTTATTGTAGTGCGGCCGGTGGTGGGGCGACGCGCCGGAGGGTAGGTTTCGGGGTGATTTCGGCGATTGAAAAAACGAAGCCGATGACTACCAGCGAGTCCTCTCCCCCGCCCGGTTGTGGGGGATAAGGGCCGGCCGCTCCCGGCCCCTTCAGTTCAGAGGATCGACCTTCGGCTCAGTTTCGGGTGACACCGGCCGTCCTCACTTGTTGTTACAACGCTATGTGAGCAGGCAGGACACGGGACTCCCAAAATATCTAAGGAACAAACAACTGCGTGAGGAGGGCATTTGTGAACAAATTACCCTGGTCGTATTTTTGCAGTGTCGCCACTTCCCAGTCCCAGTTCGTGAAGCTGTCACGGATCGTCTGCATGTAAGCGGCGTTGGTCCATGGGCCGCTGGTCGGCGTGTAGGCCCAGCCTTTCGACCATTCCGGATACGGCCGTCCATACGTACCAGTGAACGTATTCGTGAACCAGGCCTCCAGATCCGAATAAAATTCGTTCTCTCCGCTTGTGCCCGGCAGCGTCAATACGTCGAACCAGACGGCGGTGTCCCACTGGTTCTGAATGTCTATCGGTTCCGGAGTGAGCGCCGAGATTACCGGGCTTTGGGCATTTTTGGCCGCGACTTTGGCCGGATCGTCCAGACTCGTCACCCGAATTTCGAACGGGGCATTCACCGGATATAAGTTGCGGCCCTGATATGACTTCAGCAGCGAATTGAATTCGGTCGCAAAATCCGCGATCGACTTTTGCAGATTTGTTCTGGCGAGGCGAACCGCATAACCGTTCGCGGTGACTTTAAGCGTCGTGTCTTTGATGTAGATCAGGACGTCTTTCGACGGTCCCCACAGATCGTTGAGCGGGGCGAATATATTGTTGAGGCCCAGCGACGTGATGGTCATGAAGGCGGAGCTGAGAGTCGGAGTCAACGAAGGGTCGCCTGACGTGACCAGCTTCAAAAGATTGGTCACCCAGCCAGGCAGATTGTCGGAAAAGGGATAGTTATACGGCTGGTTCACTGCGACGGAGCCCGACGGCTGGGTCGGCGAATTGGTCCATACTTTGAACCAGCACGTATCGGTGAACGGATAGCAAATCACTTCGATCCGGCCGGTCTGAGCCACGTAGGATGCAACGCTTCCCGCGGGCACGGGCGTCGACGCGGTGGGCGCCTGGAACAAAGTCGCATTGGGAATATTGGTGAAGCTCTGGCATCGCAGGTTGTAATTGTCGACGATCTGCAGAGTAGCGTCGATAAGAAATGCCCTGCCCAAATGCGTCAGAAATGCCTTGTCGTCACCTTCGCCACGTTGGAATGTCCGCAACGAATAGACCGTTGAATTCGCGGAGTTAGTGACGACGGCCGTAAACGCGAGAATCTGATTGCTCAACGAGCCGTAACTCGCATTGAAGTCGTCGGCCGGAGAGGGTACGGCAGAACCGTGGGCGTCGATCGCCAGCGCGCCGCCAACCGTCAGGTTTCCAGGAGCGGGAATATGCGGAAAGCTGTAGCCGGTCGCGGCGCCCTTGCCGCCAGCCTGCTGCTCCAGAAATTCCATCAATTGCAGCATGGTGGCTCCCAGTTGAGCATTTACCTGAGCGGACTGATTGCCCGAAGCAGGAATGAACTTGAGAGCCGTGAGGTATTTCGTCGTATCGACGAGCAGAACTTTGGCGTTCGCCGGGGTTCCCGATACCAGCGTCAGCGGCGACCACGAATGCATGATTCCGCGAGCGCGAACTGTGTAGCCTTCGCTCACCGCCCAATTGCAGACCGTGACTACGTCGGCGCCGGATTTGGGAGCGCATGTCCAGACGTTCGGTACGTTGATGACGCCATCCCAGTTCTCGAATGTCTCCTGCTGTACTTCGATATTTGCCGGGAAATTTGGCGGCGTTTGGCTCATCTTTTCTTCTCCTGGGTGCTGTTGAGTTTTCCTGAATTTTTATATCACATAATTGTTTCATTTTCTGAATTAAAACTGCGCGATTCCTGTCATTGATCCGAAACGCTCCGCTCAGCGTGCAAAACACATTTGATTCGGCTGCATCGAAGTGGGACAATCTGAAGCGCGTGAGTGGAACTGCGGCGAAAGCTGCTCCAGCCGGCACAGACCCGCTTTATCAGCTGGAAAGCACCAATCTTCACGCCCGCCGTGAATACCGCGTCAAAGGCGATTTGCGGGTATTGGCCACCGAACTTCTCGCAAAATTTCCCCGAGCGCTGCGCGATCTGGCCGGCGAGCTCGACTCCGCCGGGCCGAGCGAAATCATCGCGGAGTATAACCTCGCCTCCCTGGCACTTGTTCAATACGGGTGTCCCGAAAAGGGGCTCGCACTCTGCGAAAAAGCCATCCGGATATGCCTGCAACTGGGACGAGAAAGCGGCACTCCGCGCTGGATGAGCGAGTTATTCCAGCCTTACATTAATATCGGCCGTATCGCCGCGGCACAAGGCGATGCAGATCGCGCTCTTGCGATATTCCGGCGCGTCTTCCGCTTTGTAACCGTGCACGAGGATTTCGAGTTATACGGCTGTCGCCTCAACAGTGCGGTACTGGCGCCGCCGCCTCACCAGATCGCGCGCGCGGCGCCTCTGTTCGAGGTGTACCTGCAAGACTCGCTGAAGGCGCTTGCCTGGGCTGGGCGTTACACGGCGATGCTCGTCTTCCTCGATGAAACTGAGGGGCTCGCCGGATTCGACACGCCTCACTTCTTTCGCATAATTACGGAATCGCGTGCGCGAGCTTTGATGGAACTGGGCCGCTATGCGGAGGCGGCACGCGCGATGGACAAACTGGTTAACCTCGCCGGAACCGATTCGCTGCCGCAACCGGCAATTTGTGTGCTGCTTGCCGAGATTTACCGGCAGGCGTACGATCTCAACGCCGCCGGCAGGGTAATGCGCGCCGTCGAGGAGCATTATCCGCCTCTATGCCTGGCTGACGTCCCTCTGAGCGAACGCCGAAAGTTCTGGTATCTGGTTGGTTTGCAGTATTATCGGCTCGGCGACTTGGACAAATCCGCCGCTGCCATCGAACAGGCCCTGAGCATGAATCAGGAATTGGGAGACGAGCCAGGCGTTCTCAAATGCGGAATCTTGTTGCTGCGTTGCGCCAGCCACCGCGCGCAGGATACGACTGCCCGCTTCGCGACGCTCCGTGAAACTGCCCGGAGCACTTTGTACCGGCAGGAGCAGGCGCTCGCGTATTATGAATTGGCGCAATGCGCCGCGCGCGATTCAAAGGCGCTCGAAGCGGCGAACCTGCTCGAAATCTGCACCGGGATTCTGCATCCCGTCGGGACCGTCGACGCTCGTTTTCTTTACCGCCAGGCGGTGCAGGCGAAAGCCCCGCGGCGTGTGGCGGGCGATACCCGGAGCACTACATCCACGTGCACCGAAATGGACGAAATGTTTTCTTTGTTATCGCATGCCGGAGTCTCCGAACCCTTGCTTCCGCACCCCTCGAGTGCGTCGTCCCGTTAAATGCACGAAATACGATTTAAATTGTTCGCATGATTAACAAGAAAAAATTTGCAAAGGGCGATTTTATCCTGATATCCTTAAGCCCGTTAACCGATTTTCTCGGCTAATCCCAAGGAGTGTGTAAATGCTTCACAACGACACCGAAACGAAACAGATCCATGAGAAGGAACTGATGGAATCTATGGGCACCGAACTGTCAGACGAACAGCTGCAACAGCTGGCGGAAGGGTCCTGTTCCTGGGGCGCAAACTGCAACAAAGGCTGTTAACGTAAGCCTACAGGGCCGGCGGCGTGTACGTTATCGCACCACGCCGCCATTAATCAGGAGGGTTCGATGACCTGCGACACCCTGCAACGGATCGATGGATCGGTTGACCTCATCGAGTCTCATTTCAGTCCTCTTCTACTTCCTGCCGAAAGCGTCGCTCATATTCGCAAAGTCGCGGGCATGCTGCCCGTCGGCGCGGTCGATTTCTTTGGCTTTGAATGCCGATTGGGTCCCGAGATTGCGCCTGCCGACTGCGCATTCAATCTGACGCCGGAAGGCGCAAGGATGCTGGCCGGCCGTGGCGACGCGCCCCCGCCCGAAGAATTGCAGCAAGGCGCCTGGGAGAGAATCCGCGAATTCTACGGCCTGTGGGCCGATACGGCTGAGACTCCCTTCGCCGACGCCGGTTCCACGTGGTTTGAATTTGACGTCTCGTCGGGCCAGCCGTCGCCCAATATGCTTTTTGGATATTGGCCCGGCAGAAGCCCGGCGCGTACACCGGAGTGGTTGATAGACACGATCATCCCGTTGCTGCTGGCTACGCCGATTTCACCGGAATTCCGGAAGACTTTTCTCCACTGCTTTGATGTTTTGCCACCAGGCACGGGCGACTTCCAAATCGGCGTGATGCTTTCGCGCGGCATTGCCGCCATTCGCCTCTGCGTGTTCGACTTGCCGGAAGCGCAGATCTTTCCATGGCTCGACCGTATCGGCTGGAACGGACCACGGGAGCAGCTTCGCCAATATATGGATGCCCTGCGGCCGCATGCCGATTTTCTCGGCCTGCACCTCGATGTGGGCGAACAGGTGTATCCCCACATCGGTATCGAGCCCAACTTTACGGCAGGCTGCTGGTCGAGACAGCCGCACCGGGAGCAGCGCTGGCACGGTCAGTTTCAACAGCTCATCGAGTTGGGTGTGATGACCGCTGAGAAGCGGCAGGCGCTCCTTTCATGGATCGGTCACAAGAGCATAGTCTCAGGCGGCGGCGATATGCTCCTGCTGCGTGGGTTGAGTCATCTGAAGGTAGTGCTCCGGCCAGGCCGGCCAGCCCTTGCCAAGGGTTATTTCGGCATTGCGCATCGCGTTCTCGGTGAGGTCTGAAAAGGTGAACGCATGCGAACAACGAATTGCGCCGGCGATCGCCGCGGCTCTGAATTTCCTTCTTAAAGCGCAGGACGAGCGCGGTGCGTGGAAAGATTTCCTGCTGCCCGCGGGCGCCAGCGATATCTGGGTAACGGGATTTACCGGCCTGGTGGTTGCCGGCATGCCGGGCCAACAAGCGCGAAACGCGGCACTGGCTGCCTGGAGGTTTCTCGAAAACACCACTTCCGAAGGCGGAGGCTGGAGCTACAACGCGACCGTTCCCGGCGATGCCGACAGTACGCTCTGGGGACTCCGGCTCGCCCGCTCACTCGGCCTCGGCAACTCGCCACGGGCACAGAGCGCCATACAGTTTCTCGATTCCCACATTTGCGCCGATGGCGGCTTGACCACCTATGCTTCGGCCGACCCCATCCGCCGCTACATCGGGCTTCCGCCAATGGTCCCCTTCATCGGGTGGACGCACTCGCATGTCTGTGTTACCGCAGCGGGCGCTAATATTCCGGGGTATCGGGAGCGTCTCGAAGAGTATCTGCTCCGTTATCAGGATGACGATGGCGGCTGGCCGGCCTATTGGTGGTTCGATCGGGAATATTCGACATCCGAAGCGGCCGCGGTGCTCGCCGGCACGGAGGCGTGCGAGCGAGCAGTCTCATGGGCTCTCCGGCGTGCGCCCGCGATCGCGGAACCGAATGCCTTTGCGCTGGCTCACTGCCTTCGAATTCTCACGGGATGCGCCACTCCCGCCGCACGCGAAAGCACTGAGGACTCGATATCGCGATTGCTGGCCTGGCAGCGGCCGGACGGATCCTGGGCTCCTTCCGCGAAGCTGCGCGTGCCACGGCCGGATTCTGCTGTCCCGGCGGAGAGCCCGAATTGGCGAATGTGGTCGGGCATGCCGCCCGGTCAGCCGTCATTTCAGAGCGTTCTGCAAAACACATTCAATATCTATTCGCCCGATCATTACGGCGTCTACACAACCGCGACGGTTTTGCGAACCCTGGTCGAGATTGAGGAGAATCGTTTATATGTCTGAGATGACTGCGACAGCGCAAATCACAAAGGAAGATTCCATAACCGCGAGGCAGGCGGAGGAATTCGCGAAATATGGATGGATTCTACTGCGAGAGGCCCTTTCGCCGGCAGAACAAGCGCTTTATTACCCGGAAATCCGCCAGTACGTGCTCGAAGTGCAGGCAGCAGGAGAAGGAATGGACGCTCTGCCGTTCAAGGCGTCCGACAACGCCAAAGCCGGCGAGCGATCCGGCCAGGGACCAGACGGACCCACCAACAAGACGGCTTTCAGTCTCCGCGCGGCGCCACCGCTTGTGAAGGAATTTCTGACTTCGCCGCGGCTTGGCGAAATCGCGGCTCGGCTGCTCGGCGTCGACGCCGTCCGGATTATGCACTTCACCGGCATCTTCAAAACACCGGGAAGCGCGGGCACACCGTTGCATCAGGACCTCACGAATCTTCCCCTCGACACCGACCGGTCGCTCACTCTCTGGATTCCCCTCGTGGATATGGGCGTGGACATGGCCCCCATGATGTTTGCGCTCGGCTCACACGTGGAAGGCCAGATCGAGGATCTCTGGGCCGCGCGCAGCCGCTATCCCTTCCGGCAAAGTGGACCTATGAAAGCCGGCGACATCTCGGTCCACATGGGCTGGACGATTCACGGATCACTCGCAAATGGAAGCGCAAACACCCGCGAGGCATTCGGCATCTCCTATTTTGCCGACGGCGCGCGCATCGCCAAACGCCACACAAAATTTGTCGATGCGCTGATGGCCAACTGCTTCGCTGGACTGGAAACCGGTGAACCTGCGGCGAGTCCGATGAATCCGATCGTCTACCCGGTTGCCTGATGACGGCACTTCCGGAAATCGACGGCGCATATACGATCTCGGCCGGCAAGGCGATTGAGTTCGAGCGCAAGGGCCACGTAAAACTGGAGAGCGTGCTTGCTCGACGGGAAATCGCTGCCTATCGCGACCACTTAAAGAACGCCGTCGAACGAGGCGGCGGTAAACGCAACTGCAATGTCTGGGTCTCGGACGAGCCCTCGCGCAAATTCGTGACGAGTCCGCGCCTGGCCCGTGTTGCGGCGGATCTGCTTGGAGTCGATGACATCCGGCTGCTGCGCGATGAACCCTACTTCAAAAACCGCGAGGATTTTAATACCCCCTGGCATCAGGATGCGTTCTTTATTCCGCTCGACACGCCGAAGGTCCTGACGCTCTGGATTCCGCTGACCGATATGAATCCCGAAATGGCGCCGATGAGCTATTTCGACGGCTCTCACAAGGCCGGCTTTCTCGGCCTCTGCGGGCCAGGCGACGAGTCTATGTCCGCATTTGAAAACAACGTGTCGCGGGCGGGCTATCGGGTTTCCAATTATGGCAGCTTCGCAGCAGGCGATCTGGCGGTGCATGCGGGTCAGACGCTGCACTGTTCCGGGAGAAACCAGTCGGACCGGCTGCGCGAGGTGATCATCATTCTCTATTTCGCCGACGGAGCCCGCGTAACCGACAGCTCGAAGCTTCCGCCCGGCGGACCTCCGCTCGAAGTCATTCTGCCGGGGCTGCGTCCGGGCGATCCCGCCGCCGGACCGCTCACACCTTTGGTTTTCAGCAGAAATCGCGTTCTCGCGCACAAGGTCAATTCATGAGCCCGCAAATCACGAAAAGCGCCGCCGATCTCGCCTTCGCCGATCTGATCTATCCCCTCAGTGAAGATACGTTCTTTGCTGAATACTGGGAAAAGAAGCCCTTTGTCAGCACCGGGCGGCCGGCCGATTTTTTCATGCCGCTGTTTTCGATCGCCGACCTCGACCGCTTCATCGCGTTTACGAGACCGAAGTCCGGCTATCTCGACCTGGTGACGTCGGAAGGTTTCGTGACCGACAACTATCTGAATTCCGACGGTACGGCGAACGTGAATTTGGTGCGGGAGGGATATCTCAAGGGCAGCACGATCATTCTCGGTGGTCTGGAATTAACGTGGGAGCCGCTGGCTCATTTCACGGCCACGATTGAAGGGCGGCTGAGCCATCCGGTAGCCGTAGCCGTTTATGTTACGCCGCCGAATATCAAAGGCGTAAAGCCGCATTACGACACGCAGGAAAATTTCCTCCTGCAAGTCGAGGGCGTCAAGACCTGGAAAGTATATAAGCCGGTCTACGAACTGCCGCCGGTGGAAGGCTCCTATCAACCGGTACCGCGCGAAAAGCTCTCGGAGCCGATTCTGGAAACGGAGTTGCACGCCGGTGAGGTGTTGTACATCCCGCGCGGATTCGTGCACGAAGGCGCAGCGGGCGCCAAAGCGTCTTTGCACATTACAGTCGACATCCATGTGCGCACGTGGCTGGATTTTTTCTCCGATGCGCTTCACGCCGCGGCCGATCGCGATCCGAGGTTTCGCCGCGCCTTGCCGGCCGGCTTTCTCAACAGTCCGGCGGCGCTGGATGCGATGTCGGCCGACTTCGACGAATCTCTCGAGGTCTTCCGCCAGAACGCCAGGCTGAACGACGCCATTGGGAAACATGTCGACGTGCTGGCCGTACGCAAACCGCCGCCGCCCGACGGCCACTTCGCGGTACTGCATGCCGAAATTCTGCCGGGCACAAGGTTGAAGGTGCGACGCACCTCCGTCAGAAGGCTGTTCCGCGAGGGCGGTGTCGCGGGAATGCAGTTTTCCGGCAATCAGATCATTGGCCCGGAAAAGATCGCGTCCGCGCTCGAGTACATCGCCGGACGCGAAACCTTTACGCCCACCTCGCTGCCGGGCCCGCTCAATGAGAATGAGAAACTGGTGCTGGTCCGGAGGCTGGTACGTATCGGGCTCCTGACGCTCGACAAATGAATCTCGCGGAACTGCTCGACCCGGTTACACCACAGTCGTTCGTCGCCGAGTATTGGGAAAAATGTCCGCTGTTATCGCATGGCGCTGCGGATCGGTTCGCGAACGTCTTTTCATCGCGCGATATGGGTCGGTTGCTGCAATACCAGCGTCCCCGCTCTCCCGAAGGAATCATGCTGGTGAAGGGCAGCCGGCATTGCGATATTAACTGGATTCATCCCGATGGTTCGCCACGTCTTGACAAAGTTCGCACCGCTTTTCAGGACGGCTACACCGTCGTCGTGAACAAGATGGAACGCCTCTGGGAACCCGTGGCGCTGTTTACCGCCGCGCTCGAACAGGAGTTGCATCACCCCATCCACGTCAATCTCTATTACACGCCCGCGGGGACGCAGGGGTTCGAGGCCCATTACGACGTGATGGATGTCTTCATCCTGCAACTCGAGGGCACAAAGGTGTGGGAAATTCGGGAGCCCGCGGCGAATCTTCCTCTGCCCGACGAGCACGCGCCGCTGAATAAAGATCGGCTGCCGCCCGTCGTGTTCGAAGAGGAATTAAGAGCTGGCACCGTCCTTTATCTACCGCGCGGCCAGGTGCATTCCGCACGAACGAATACGACGGCATCGTTGCATTTGACCTTCGGAATAAACGTCGTGACCTGGATCGATCTGTTCTCCGCGGCGATCTCGGCGGCACGCCAGGATCCGCGCTTCAAGCAATCGCTGCCGCCAGGATTTTTCGCCGCCCCGGACCGCATGCGCGCGCGGTTCGAAACCCTTGTCGATGAAATGAAACAACATCTGCAGATGGATGACGCACTGGCGCGCCTGGCGGAGCAGTTGATTGTCCCCAAAGCGGCGCCGGGCCAGTCGATGCTGCCGGAAGAACCGGAATTACGCGTGGATTCCGTAGTGACACGGCGCACAGGGGTGATTTGCCGCGCCATCGACGGGCCGGGATATGCGGGCATTCACTACTCCGGAGGCCGGATGGTGGGACCCGGGAAGGTGGCCGCGGGCATGCGGTTCGTGGCGGAAAATACGACGTTCCCGGTAAGCGCGCTGCCGGACAACCTCAACGAAAAGGAAAAACTGGTACTGGCGCGCCGCCTCGTGAAAGACGGTCTGCTGCGCGTTAAAGAGGCCGAGTGAAAGAGGAGTTGGATCGGATTGCCGTCCAGGCGTCCACACTGTGGGAGCGCCTGACTGCGGACGTTCTGAGCGATCCCGACGCGGTAGCAGACGCGGCTGCCGGAGAACTCCTGAATAAGTGGCGCAGCCGTGCCGCTTCCGGCGATTCCGCTCAGTTCACTAAACGGTTATCCTGGCTGGGGCTGACACCGGAAGAGGCCGCACTCCGTCTGCAATCGACGGCGCCCCCCGCGGCTCCGTCGTTGTGGCTCGACACCTTCCGGGAGGCAATGACAAGCCTCTCACCCGCCGCGCAGGCATCGCAATACCCGTTCGGCCCTCTTCTTTATTCCTTCACCGTGGCTGCGAAAGAACTCCTGAGGCCACCCTCCGGGCGGGTTTTCAGCCCCGCAGTCATGGAATCCCTTGTCGGCGCGCTGCTGCAGGAACTGACCTACGTTGCGGGTCCGTCGCTCTATCTGGAATTCTCCGTCTTCCGGTCGACGCATGCCGCCCCTGTGTACGACTCATTCGTGGATCACATGCTGACGGGCGGTCTGCTGAGATTTTTTACCGAATACCCTGCTCTGGCGCGCCTCCTGGCCACAACAGCACGCTACTGGGCGCGGAACATTTCGGAACTGGCGGAGTTTCTCGAAGCGGATCTTCCCGCGATCGAGAAGGTATTCGGCTGCGGCCAGGCCGCCGGCGCTCTGACCGGCGTTCGAACGTCGCTCTCCGATTCGCACGACGAGAACCGGACGGTGGCGATCCTCGAATTCGAAAGCGGCCTCCGCGTTGTTTATAAGCCACGCAATCTCGGCATAGAAAAGGAATGGTTCCGCTTCCTTGAACATCTGAACCAGCGCGGCGGTGACTTCCTCACTTTAAAAGTGATCGACTGCGGCAACCGCGGCTGGGTCGAACTGGTGGAACGTACGCCCTGCCGCGACGCGGAAGACGCGCGCCGGTATTACCTCCGGTCGGGCATGCTGCTTTGCGTGCTGTATGCGCTTGAGGCATCCGATTGCTTTTACGAGAACGTGATCGCGCGCGGTCCTTACCCATGCCTCGTCGACATGGAAACGCTCATGCACCACGTTCTGCGTCAGACCGGAGAGCTGAGTCCATCGGAAGCCGCCGCCGATGACATCCTGTTCGATTCGGTCTTTCGCGCGGGTTTTTTGCCATCGTGGGAAATCGACCCCAAAGGCGTATCGGTGGATATCAGCGGCCTTGGCGCGAAGGCTGGGCAGATCACGCCCTACGTTCGCCGCGCCTGGGAAAATATGAACAGCGACGAGATGCGGCTGCTGCACGAGCCGATCCGCGTCGACACCGAAGATCATTTGCCGCAGCTGGATGGAGTCTCTCTCAGCGCGGCCGACTATGTGGAGGAGATTGTCGAAGGTTTCCGCTCCATGTACCGCTCGCTGATGCAGTTGAGCGCCGAATTGACGGCTCCCGGAGGACCGCTCGAGCGTCTGGCGCAACGCGAAATCCGGCTCGTGTTTCATGCCACGCGCATTTACGGCCTGCTTCTGAAGCGGCTGGCGGCCCCTTGTTACATGCGGAGCGGCCTCGAACGCAGCATCGAGACCGACATTATCAGCCGGTTCTATCTGGATTCTCCGCAAAAGGGCCGCCTCCATTCGATTCTCGAAGCGGAGATCCAGGCGATCGAGCGGCTCGACATCCCGCGTTTCGCAGTGATGGGCGACAGCCGCGACCTGCATCTGCCCACCGGTAAGGTAATCACCAGCGCCTTCGAAGAAAGTGCGCTCGATCGCGTGCGCACGAGAGTCCGCTCGCTCAATCCTGAGGACATGGAGTTACAGACGGGCCTCGTAAGGGCGTCTCTCTCGATGTCGGCGATCGAGGTCCATGAAGCCCATTCCGGATCGTCCGCCGCAATGGATTCCCCAGAGCTGCCCGTTGCGTCCGCCGGAACGCTCCTCGCCGAGGCATCACGCATCGCCGCGGCGATCGCGGCCCGCGCGATCCATTCAGCCGATGGCGGCGCTACCTGGATTGCACCGCAACTGTTGCCCGGCGCCACGCACTATCAACTGCGCCCGGTCCGCATGGACCTCTACAACGGCCTCGCGGGGATCGGATTATTTTTCGCGGCGCTTTATCGAATCACGGGTGAAGGCGTTGAACAGGCGCGCGCCGCCCTGGCCCCGCTGCGGCAATTCATCGCTGCCGCCAGTCCTCGCCGGCTCGCAAACGAAGGCTACACAATCGGCGCCGCCACCGGCGTCGGCTCACTTCTTTATGCCCTGACTCGTTGCGCCGCATTTCTGGATCAGCCCGAATTGCTGGCCAGCGCCGAAGTCGCCGCGCGCTGGATTTCACCCGAGCGAGTCGGCGCCGATGAAATGTTCGACGTGATGTCGGGCTCGGCAGGCGCGCTTCTGGGACTACTCGCTCTTTTCGATGTCACCGGAAATTCGGAACTCCTCGAAAAGGGCATCCTGTGCGGAAACCATCTGCTGAACAAACGCCTGCAGGCAGGACCAGGAGCGGCCTGGAAGACCGCGCAGGGGAAGTTCATGACAGGCATGTCCCACGGAGCCGCCGGGATCGCCATGAGCCTGCTGCGCCTTTCGGCCGCCTGTGGAGAAAGCCGCTTCCATGAGGCCGCACTAGACGCCATCGCCTTCGAGAATTCCACTTTTGACAGCAAAGAAAGAAACTGGCCCGATTTCCGCTATGCGACGGCAGACCATCCCGCATTCATGACCACCTGGTGTCATGGCGCCCCAGGCATTGGCATGGCCCGCGCCGCGGCTTTGCCGTTCCTTGATTCAGCGGAAGCACGTCACGATATCTGCGCGGCTCTTGCGTCCGTCAAGGCAGAGGGACTCGGATCGAAAGACGGCCTGTGCTGCGGTACGCTCGGCCGCGCGGAGTTATTGCTGGCTGTGGATCCACACGATCCGGCGGCCCTCGAGCTGGCCTCGGGCGTGCTTGCAAAATCACATCGCGCAGGAGGATACTCCACATCCGGTAAACCCGGCCAGTTCTTCGATCCCTCATTTTTCCAGGGTCTGTCCGGCATCGGCTACCAGCTACTGCGGATCGCGCATCCTGACCGTTTGCCCGGGGTTCTCTCATGGGGGTGAGCCTTTCGACCTTTCTGGATGATGCCGGATCGCCCTCCCTTGAGCAGTGCGAGACCGTGCGAGCACAGGCGGTCGAACTGCTGGAACAAATCTGCGTGCACCCGGCCACACTGCCATTACAATGGCTGCGGGATCTGCACCTTTGTCCGTCGACCTTCTATCGCGAGCTGCTGGGAATTTTCGCCAAATTTGGCGATCGCCATACGCAATGCCAGTTGCCGGACCCCTATCTGCGCACCCTAGTCTGTCTGCCTTTTGCCGTGGCGTGTTTTTTTGAAAACCGCGAACTTCGGATAGGCGTCACCGGCTCGGCGCTTGACGAATTGCGGCCGGGTGACATCCTGACCGCCTGGAACGGAAGAAGCCTCGATTGCGTTCTGCATGAGCACTGTGCATTGCAATTGGGCGCGAATCCCGAAGCGCGGCTGGCGAAAGCCATCCAGACTTTGCCGTTTCGGCCCCTGGGCACGATGCAGGCGCCCGAGGACGCGCCGATCCATCTCGACTACACCGATCGCGCGGGAAACAACCGGCGAATTCAGCTCGCGTGGCAGGCAGGCGTGTTGAATGTCCCGTTGTTCGCCAGTGAAACCGATGCCGAATGGAATTCCGAAGGCAGCCTCCGTCTTCGCGCAATACAAACGTCGAGCGGCGAATTCGGAATGATTCGCATCGGTTCATTCTATGAAAATCCGCCTATATTTCTGCAGACATTTCTGAAATGTCTTGAGCGTTTACCCCAGGATGGGCTCGTCCTGGATTTGCGCGGGTGCGAAGAAGGTTTCGTCATCACCGCCGAACAGTTGCTGCAATTATTCACCGACCAGAAAACAAGCCCTCAACCTTTCGAATTCCGGGCAACTCGCACGATTCGTGAAATCGTTGCCAACATCCCGGCGTTTCGCGAGTGGCGCGACGCTTTTGAAGATGGGAAAGACTATTCGGGCCCACGTCCGCTGACTTCGTGCGAGCAGGCCAATGGCGTAGGCCGGAAGTACTTCGGACCGGTTGTAGTGCTGGTGGACGCACTCACATACAGCAGTGCCGAGATGTTTGCCGCCGGTATTCAGGATCATGGAATTGGAACGATAGTCGGAATCGCATCCCGGACGGGCGGCGGTGGTGCTTCTCCCTGGAGTCAACAAGCCATTTGCCAGTTCTCCGGCCGCGACCAATTCCGGCCGGTGCCGGAAGCTCCTTCGTTTCGCGTCGCGGCACGTCGCTCCCGGCGGGTTGGAAAAAATTCCGGCAGGCTTCTGGAAGGCGTGGGCATCGAGCCCGACATAATGTATTCTCTCAATCGGGACGATTTTTGCAATCAGGATCGGAAATTGCTGGAAACTGTGGGGGAAATCCTTGCCAAGAACAAGAACAAAAGGTAAAGTTGTTGAGGGTGCGGGGCCGGCGGAAACGCGGCCAATTGAGACAGAAAACACAGCCTTGGAGGTTTCAGTCAAAATGACCAACGCAGACGAGCGTCAAACACTTACAACCGCGGCGGAATTCGCTGCCGAAACGTTAGTTCCGGGTGGGGCGAATATTGTCAAAGGCGACTTGAAGAATGCCGGGATTTACGCGGCAATCGGATTGGCCGCCCGTTTTACTTTTGGACTTCCGGGCTTGCTTCTTGTCTCTGCCGATTCCTTTACCAAAGCGACAACCGGCCGCCGGATCACCGAGCACCTCGGCCTCTGGCAACACGAGACGCCCGCACAACCGCCCGCGGCGCCCACAAACCATTAATACGAGCTTTCGCCTGTTCGGATCCACCCCCGTCCACCCCGCCTGGTGGATAATGGCGTGGAGGACTCAGTCCTCTTACGAGAACTGTGCTCTGTTTTAACAATTGCAGAGCTCTTTCCATACCAATGAAAAAAACCGTAGCGTTTAGTTTTCTGGCCGGAATCCTAGCCGGCGCTGTTTTTGCTCCTGGCTGGCGGACCGCCGCCAAAAAAGGGATTAAGGCCGGAATCAAGGGTGGCCGGAAGATCCGGGAATTTTCGCAACAAGCTATGGAAGACTTGGAAGACGTCGCTGCGGAAGCAGCCAGCGAGTTGGCTGAGCAGGAGCGCAAAGAGCAGGAAAACGAGAGTGTCCACTAAGTCGTCGACTTCGCAAACGATGAATCCCGGCTTGAGGGCACGACGGTGGCACGGGCTTCGGTCTGTGTTTCCAAGCCTCACCCACAGGCTAAAGCCCGCATTTCCAGCATACAGACCTGAGCATCCGCTGAAGTTAAGTAGAATTGAGCGCGAGGCGCCCGCGCCACTATGGCCTGCTATACGTGAATGGACTTCTGAAACGGCAAGCTAAGGCAAGGACGTCCGGAACCGGCGCCCCGCGTCCCGGCATATCCGTGCGGTCCGCGATTCCCGGCCGCGAGCGCTGGGACGTCAGGCCGATTCTGCGGCAGCCCGCCATCGCCGGCGCCTTACAGCAATATCTGAACAAACATCCCGGGATTGTGGAGGCTTCCGCCGACGCCCTTTCGGGCCGTGTTCTACTGATCTACGATCCCGGAACCCGCATCGACATCGGCCAGCTTTTGCAGGACGGCCTGGCGGAGGCGTTGGCTCACTCGGGCAGCGCAGTCCCCCGCCCCGAACCGAACCCGCTGTATCGGATCCTTCGCACTTCGCTCCCGGAAAAAAAACAGCTGATCGCCCCTCCCTTGGTTTCCGCAATCGGGACAGGCGTCTCGATCCTGCAGGGTGTTTCGCTCCTCGCAACCATTAACACCGCCTTAGGAAAAGGACCGGATTTTCTCGATGGTCTGGGCTTGAAGAAGCCGGCTTCACGCCTGAGTTTCATGACTGCCGCGTCGGTGGCCATCACCGTTCTGCACATCTGGTTGCAGTATCAGCGGCGGCGCTTGTGGCGTAATCTGGCGCGCGCCACGCAGTACCGATTACGGGCTCGGGTGGTCGCTCGTCTCGAAATTCAGGACCTTGCCTTCTTCGATAAACACGGCACCGGCCGATTGATGCACCTCATTACTGCCGAGACTGCGCAAATCGAGGAGTTCGTCGAGTCCGCCGGAGACGGACTGATCGAGCGCGCCCTTACGATTCTCGTCGGCACTATCACTCTACTGGCTTCTTCTGCGCGCCTGGCGCTGCTCGGCGTTCTGCCACTCCCGATATTTACCCTGATTTCCCGCTTTTTCCGGCGAACGGTGCAGGAACGGTATGCGCGGGCATCTCAGATGTCAGCCCGCTACAACCAGGCTCTCGAAAACAACATTATCGGTATCGCCGACGTCAAGGCTTTCACGGCAGAGAGACAGGAGAGCCGCCGCCTCAGATACGCGGACCGCGACCTTGAGGAAGCCGCGCTTGAAGCAGCCAGTGCCTCGTCGCTGCAGTCGCACCTCATCCGCGGCATTTTTTCCTGCGGGTTCAGCCTGACGGCTGGCGTTGGAGGGCAGCTGCTGGCATCGGGCAAGATTGCCGCCGCCGAGTACAACCGCGCCATGTATTGGGTGCCGCAACTGCTGAGCGCGTTAACCGGTGTGGACGAAACCACCCGGCTGTTCCACACTGCGACCCAATCGGCCAGAGCTTTGACCGTCATTCTCGACGCGCAACCTTCGATTCGCGGCGGTCCGGTGCGCTTGCGAAAGGCGCAGATCCAGGGGTCGATTGTCTTTGAAAACGTTACGTTCGCCTACAACCCGGAGGTCCCGGTTCTCGAGAACGTCTCCTTCGAGCTGGAGCCCGGCCAGACCCTTGGGATCGTAGGATCAACGGGATCCGGGAAGAGTACTTTGCTCCGCCTGCTGCTGCGTTTCTACGACGTGGATTCGGGGCGCATTCTGATAGACGGGCAGGACATCAGGGAGATGGACCTCGGGGACCTGCGCTCCGCTATCGGTCTGGTGAGTCAGGAAGTCTATCTGTTCGAGGGCACCGTTCGCCGGAATATTCTCTACGGCCGTCCCGATGCCTCCGACGAGGAAGCGGTCAGAGTGCTTGCGGCAGCCGGGGCGCCGGATCTGCTCCACAAGTTGCCCGGTGGCCTGAATGCGGAAGTCGGAGAGCGCGGACAGCGTTTGTCCGGCGGCGAACGCCAGCGGGTCGCCATCGCGCGGGCTTTGCTGAAGGAATCGCCGGTCCTGGCGCTGGACGAGGCGACGTCCCATTTGGATTACGAAACCGAGTCGCTCGTCAAGCAGTCTCTCCGCGGCGTCGCGAAGGGGAAGAGCGTGATTCTGATCGCCCACCGGCTTTCCACGATCCGCGATGCCGATAAGATCCTGGTGCTGGAAAAAGGCGGCATCCGGGAACAGGGCACTCACCGCGAGCTTGTCGCTCACCGGGGCCTCTATGCCTCGTTGTGGCGTTTGCAAAGCGGAAAGCAATAACCATCGGCTTTAGCATGCCGCATACCCCGGGATTCATCGAATCGATGCAAAGGATATTCGCTACAGCCAGCTAAAGATACTCGAGGCCGTCGTCTCAGCGGGTCCAATTTGGTCGCCACCGGGTCCGGAGTACCGCCAGTCCGCGATTTCCGTTGACCAAGTCCCGAACCGGAAGTAATCTGCGTCAATTTTTGCAAAAGAAAGTGTAATGTCGAGTACTTTTTGGTATATTCAGGAAATGTCATGCGACCAAAGTTTAGTGATCTCCGGCACTTTCCGAAAATTTATGCCGCTTTCCATTGCCTTTTTTATGGGCTTGATCATCGCTCCGGGCACGGGGAGAGCGCAAAGCATCAATAACGGGGGACTCTCCCCTTCAACGTGGACCGTTGGAGGTGGAGGTTTCCAGCTCACTGTAAACGGTGCAGGTTACCCGACGAACGCTCAGGTGCTGTGGAATGGCACCGCACTGACCCCGGTGTCTTCAAGCGCAACTAAGCTCGTCGTTCTTGTTTCGTCTATGCAAACCGCCGTCGCGGCCACCGTGACTATAGCTGTCCATGATCCCACCAAAGCCTCGACGGCTGGAGAGCCACAGGTTACATACCCTAGCACAGCCTCCAGCACTCCAGAGGGGGTTGACCTCGAAATCGGAATCGGCTCACGCGTCGGAGGCCAACGGGTCCAAAACTATCAGGTCAGCGGAAGCGCACTATCGCTAACCAATTTTGGGAACCAAACACCACAGTTTCTCGTCGGAATTTCGTTGCCGTTTTGTCTCTCGTCAACCTCCGCTTCGGACGACGGTCAGTTATGCGGGGGAAAGTCCGTCTGGGGCTCTTCCATCAACAGGGCGGCTGCATTTGTTAGCGTTCAGTTCGCGTCTGGGTCATCTGAAACAATCTCTGGCTACACGATTGGCCTGAGTGAGCATGTCAGCAAGTATCTCCACGTGATGGTGGGCTATTCGCTGAGCCCGATTCAAGAAATTTCGCCCGGCTTCGCGGCAGCGAACCCCGGGATTACAAGTTTCGACGGCGTGAAAGTGGGATCCTACCCAGGGAACGTGACCACAGCCCATTATCGTGGGGGGCTTTTTATCGGAATCGCTTTGCCATTGTCCCTGAAGAGTTTGCTGAGCGGCAGCATAGCAACAAATTGAGGGGTTCCCAATGACAAACTCAGGTTACTCTTACGGTGATCCCCACTGTCAAGACCATTTTGTGCCCGCAAGGTCGGAGTCCGCGCGAGCTTCGGCTGGGACTGATGCTTGCGCGGCCCGCCGAAACATACCCCTTGTTGCATGAACCCTGACCGACGTTCATTTCATCGGCTTCCAGTGTCGTGCGTCATCAATTCATTGCAAAAGTCAACTGGCTTGCTTTATCCTGGCAGCGAGATATTCCCGGATTCCCTTTTCCAGGCCTTGGAAAGATCCAAATACTTTGTTAACGAATTTCTAACTCAGGACATTAGTTTCTGTTCGTGTTGTTTAATTCGATTCGTTGGACTTGGTGCGCGGGACGAAGAACGCGCCACTGGACGTGAAGCCGTAGAGTCGTTCAAAATCCAGGTAGCCGCGATCCATGACGTAGAACGCCCCGGCCTCCGACAAGATCTCATCAAGGACTTTGACGTCATGCACTTTGCCATCAGTAATGCTGATAAACGTAGGGATATTGACCTGCGGTCGAGCGGAGGTACGCATCTTGACCGCGGCCTCGTTCTTGCGGAATCTGGGCTCAGGGAAACAGCGACAGGCAGAGTCGATGGTGGTCGAGTCCCGTGCATACGAGCTGCGGTCCAGGCCCGGCCAGATCGGCCAGGGGCCTAGAGTGGTCGGGCAACGCGGATCAGAACCTGAGGAAATCGGCATAGATTCGCCAGTCGCCACATCCGGACAGCGCTCGTCACCAAAGTGAGAAACCCACCGTGCTTCAATGCCAGGTGGCTTTTGATGGGACGGGAGGTTTCGCCTGCCACGATACAGAATCAATGAGTTGCAGGTGGGTTTCTGGAGAGCATGTGCCACCATTGTGCCTGCTCCACCTCTCGACTTCCAACTTCCAACGGCACGCGACCGAATTGGCGAAACCGGCAACTCAGGCGACGCGGTCGAACGCGAGGTTCCAGACCCTTTCGGCGGTCAGCACCAGGCCATCCTTGACGAATCGGATGTGGAAGCCTTCGCGGCTGCTTGAAAATTCATCGCTTGAAAGCCGGTCGAGGGTCTCAAGCGGATGTTTCGGCCGCTGCAAAGTCAAACGGTCGTTCACCAGGTCGACTCTGTAGCGCACGTCGAGTTCACCGCTGTAGTAAGTTCCCGGGTACTCGCTGAGCGGAACCGGATTTGGATCCGGAGTTCCCTCTTCCGCCCGCTCGCAGTCCGCCGCCTGCTGCCCTGCGTAACGAATGATCATGCGTCCGGACTCCGCAACGAAAACGCACTCGGCGTCGATCCCGGTAAACTGAAAGCGCGCGGCGTCAGCCGGAATGAGTTCGTATTCCGTAGCCGCTGTGCCAATTAATATCATTCGCGCGCCGCGCATTTCGATGCGGCACGTCATCCCGGTGATTGAATCGCGCCAGGTGCCGCAGCGATCCTCCAGAGTTCGGCGGTCGGGCGCCGTCACACCCGCGCCGCGTCCCGCCCAGGCGGGCAAATTGCGGTCGTCGCTCTGGAATTTTCCTTCAAGGCAAATATCGGCTATATTCCGCGCTAATTCCGCTGGCTTTATTTCAGAGAAATTACAAAATACCGCGATCCCGAGGCGTTCCGCGGGAAACCGAAGGTAGAACGAACGAAAGCCCGCATCGCCGCCAGCGTGTTCGGCAGTCACGAGTCCACGGTAGTTATTGGCGATCAGGCCAAAACCGTAGTTGGAGACATGCCCGGATTCAAACGTCACCGGCGCAGTCAGGCTGCGAATGAATTCCTCGTCGCCGACCACGGGTGAGAGAAAATTGCTGTCCCAGCGGGCAAAATCCGACACGGTTGAAAAAAGTCCCGTTGGTCCTACCGTCTGGTAAGCGGGCATGTTGCGCTTCAGCGCGTCGCCCTCGACAGCCGAGTAGGCCTCTGCACGCCCGTTGACGATCTCGTTGTAATCGTCGTGAAACCACGTTTGCTTCATGCCGAGCGGCTCGAAAATATTCCGCGCCGCAAACTGCCGCAGCGACATTCCGGTCACGCGCGCGATCGCGATTCCCATCAGCGTATAGCCCGTATTAATGTACTGAAAGCGGGACCCCGAAGGAAAATTGAGGGCCGTCTGGCGGGCGGCGAGGCCGAGTATATCGTCGTCCGTTTTAAGATCCGCATGCCGCCATCCCGCGAGCCGCAAGAGATCCCACTGGTCCCGCAGCCCGCTGACGTGGTGGATGACCTGGCGAAACGTCACCGGCAACGCAGATGGAAGTTCCGGGATGTACGTCCGCAGCGGAGAGTCAAGCGATATCGCACGAGTCCGTGCGAGCAGGCCCACTGAAAATGCCGTGAACTGCTTGGAAAGCGACGCCACGTGGAAAACAGTCTCAGGCGTAATCGGTGCGCCATGTTCCAGATTTGCCTGGCCATATCCGCGCGAATGAACTATCTCGCCATTCTGATAAATTCCCACCGCGCAACCTGGGCTGTCCCGCCGGTTCAATGTCTCGAACAGGCGATCGATACGGTCCGAATTCACCATGGTCTTTTCATTCCAAATAGTTGCTCGCTCAGTGCAATCGTTTCGTCGTCAAAACAGTCCCGCCACCATTGCTGGCTTACGAATTGGCGATAGCGGCCGAGAACATCCATATACTGGGCGCGCTCCTGGTAACGCCGGTCATCGAAGGAACTGCCCACAAACGCAGTTGGAATCCGCAGCCACGGCTGGCCGTCGCGATTGCGGCTGAATCCCCATTCGGTTGCCAGGGCGCGTCTGTATTCCGATTCGGCGAACCAGCGGTTGTAGCTGAGCCAGTCATGTGTGGCACAGCAAAGGCGGGCATAGTCTTTCCACTTCTCGAGATTCACAGGATGGCGCCACATCACCACGCCCGTTCTGACGCCCTGCTGGAGAGAAGCAAACCAGTTATACGGATCACGAAGTTGAATCCAGGCAGTTGCCCCCCGGTCAACGGCCCGGCCAAGGCCGTCGCGAAGAACCTCGAGCCGGAGTGACTCCAGAGTCACAAAACGGCTCTTCTCGCAGTCTTCGGGGATGGAAATGTCGTCGAGGCAGGCGGCTCGGAACTGCTGGCATATGGGCTCGCCGCCGCCTTCCGTGTCCGTATTTCTGGAAATCCCATATAAATACCAGTCCGCGACGGCGTAAAGCCCGGCACGCGATAACCCAAACTGGCACACCAGTCTTCTGGACTTGCGCTCAGGCAATGCAGTCATCATATCGTTGGCCGGAATTGACGCGGTGTTCCTTGAGAAAAAGGCGGAATTAAAGTATCATAGCAGCACTTTCCGATGTCGGTAAACCTCGACAAAAGGGCTGGCAAAAGCACTGATGTCTGCCTGCTTTCGATGCCGTTTCCACCGTTAAACCAGCCGTCAATGGCGCTTGGTTTGTTGAAACCGGCACTTCGGCAAAATGGCATTTCGGTTACAACGTTGTATCCGTGCCTGTGGTTTGCCGAGGAAATCGGGCTCGATCTCTATTCATTTATCAGCGACACAAAGCAGGAATTTCTTGTCGGCGAATGGGTATTCGCGGGAGTGGCCTTTCCCGATTTTCATCCGGACCACGACACATATCTCGACGCGGTCCTCTCGGCTCCGGTGTCCCGCGGCCTGCTGCGCAAAAGCCGGTTCGAGGCTGATCCGCGTGGCGCGCTCCTCGATGCGCGCGCGGCTGCGCCGGCGTTCATAGAGAGCGCTGCCCGGCGCGTCCTCGCACTTCGGCCTCGCATTGTGGGCTGCACGTCGACCTTCATGCAGCACGGCGCCTCGCTGGCCATGCTGCGCAAAATCCGCGAGTTGAGCCCCGATGTCGTCACCATGATCGGCGGCGCAAATTGCGAGGGCGAGATGGGCGTTACGGCCGCCCGCCTGTTCCCGTGGCTGGATTTTGTGGTTTCCGGCGAGGCTGACCTGCTTTTTCCGGAGTTATGTCGAAAAGTTCTTGAGTCAGGCAAATCAATTCCGGCTTCGGCGCTTCCGGCCGGCGTCGTAACCCGCAATGTTTCCTGCGTCGTTTTTGGCGGTGAAGCGCCGCGCGCTTCCGTGCAGGAGATGGATAAGACACCGGTGCCGGATTTCGACGACTACTTCAAGGCCCTCGAAGAATCCTCTCTGCGCCGGTTTATCTCACCGGGTCTCGCTATTGAGACCTCCCGCGGCTGCTGGTGGGGAAAAGTGCACCACTGCACCTTCTGCGGTTTGAACGGCGGCAATATGAACTTTCGCTCGAAGAGCCCCGCCCGTGTATTTTTCGAACTGGAGCACCTCTCCGACCGGCATCAAATCCGGCGGTTTAATGTAGTCGACAATATTCTCGATCTCGAATACATCAGGACTCTGCTGCCGCGTCTGGCCACACCGCGGCCCTACACTCTTTTCTTCGAAACCAAATCGAATCTGAAGCGCGAGCAGCTGAAAGTCATCGCCGCCGCCGGAATTCGCCGGTTACAACCCGGCATTGAGAACATGCACGACGAAGTGCTGCGCCTGATCGACAAAGGCACAACCGGACTGCAGAACGTCCGGCTGCTGAAATGGGCGCGCGAGCTCGGCATCTTCATCACCTGGAATTTCCTGTGGGATGTCCCCGGCGAGAAAGACGAATGGTATGCGGAAATGGCGGATTGGATGCCCTCGATTTGCCACCTGCAGCCTCCGGGCGTGGACCGCATCCAGTTTCACCGCTTTAGCCCTTACCACCAGCGCCCCGCGAGTTTCGGGCTTTCTCTGGAGCCTTATCCGGCTTATTCGTCGGTGTATCCGTTTCCGCCGGAGCGGCTTCGCGAGCTGGCTTACTATTTCCAGGACCAGGGACGCCCGACCGCGAAAGAGGAGCTTGAAAGCAGGCCACACCTGAAGCGCGTTATGCGCGTGCTGGCCGGCTGGAACCGCTTGTGGGGACAGGGCGGCATGGGCACGACAGGCGAGCAACCGCTGCTCCTGATGCACGAAGAACGCGATTTTATCCGGCTGACGGACACGCGGCCCGGTGCGGTGGCGGAGACGCACCTTCTCTACGATCTGCCGCGGCGCGTATACCGGCTTTGCGACGACATTCAGACGCCTGGCAGCCTGCTGAAGGCGCTGGCTCAGGATGGCGGCCCTGCCGTTGCCGAAAACGAACTGAGCGACGCCATTGCGGAATTAAATGACCGCAGACTGCTCGTCGCGCTGAACGGCAAAATTCTCGGTCTCGGTCTGCGCGAGGTAACTCATATTCCCGATTCGGATGAGGATTTTCCCGGCGGTGTGACCGACGTGGAGAGCTGGAAACTGGAATATGCCGCGGAAAAGCCTGTTCACGCGGCAATGGCTCGTCTATAGTGCGACCAATTATCGACAATTGGATTTGAAATATACATTAATGAATTGCGGCGAATTATTTTTTTGTGATAAGATCTTCCAGGTTCCCAACCGGTAATTTCTGAAAGGCGGAGACAAAAAATGCACAACGAACTTCTCGCGGAAACAAAGCAACAGCATGAATCGCAGTTGATGGAAACCATGGGCCAGGAACTGAGCGACGAGCAACTGCAGCAGTTGGCGGAAGGCTCCTGTTCCTGGGGCGCAAACTGTAACAGCGGTTGTAAGTAACCTCAGAAAATCAGAAGTCCTCGAATACTGGCCGATACGTTTCTGTTCCTCTTTGGAGCGTCTCGAATCGGCCAGCTTCGTTTTGCGGAGAATCCTTTGACCGATCTGAGAACACGTTTCGAACGCCTCCGGGAAACGTGGCTGCCCTCTATCCTGAGCTTGATCGAAGAACTCGTGGCGGAGTCGAGCGCCGAAGAATCCCTGCTCCGGAACATGATGTGTTACCAGCTGCAAACCGGCGGTAAACGTTTGCGGGCGATTCTGCCGTTACTGGTCGGCGAGGCTCTTGACGTGGACCCGGCGCGGCTCGTGCCGTTCGGCGCTGCCTGCGAAATGCTGCACAACGCATCGACGGTTCACGATGATATTCAGGATGGAGATGTCGCCCGGCGCGGCCATCCCACCATTTGGAACCAGTTCGGAATGGGCCAGGCCGTCAACCTTGGCGACGCCATGATCGCCATGACTATCCTGCTCATGCAGCGTCTCGATGCGCCTGTCGCGCTTCGCGAAAGAGCGACATGCCGGCTCCTCCAGGAGATGCTCCGTGTAATCGAGGGCCAGGTGGAAGATCTGGAACTGCGCGGCCGGGCAACGGTTTCACTGCCGGAATATCTGCATATGGTGGAGCGCAAGACCTCACGGCTCTTTGCCCTGCCCCTGAGCGGCGCTGCGCTGTTGTGCGGCGCGCCAGAGGAACTGGAAGCGGGTCTTGTCGAAGCGGCGTGTCACATTGGCATGTTGTTTCAAATTCAGGACGACATTTTGGATATTTACGGCGACAAAGGGCGCGGAGAGAAAGGCAACGATATTCGCGAGGGTAAACGAAGTTTTTTGGTAGTCCACTGCATGGAAAACGCCCCGCCTGGCGACTTGACCCGGCTGCGCCAGATACTCGACAAAGCGCGCGGGGCCACCACGCAGGAAGATGTCGCGGAGAGCCAGGAGATCTTCGAACGGACCGGTTCTTTGGCGTTTGGCCTCGACGAACTGGCCAGGCGGCGGAATGCAGCTCTGTCCGTTCGATCTCTGGCCTCGTATCCGGCGCTGCTCGAGGTTCTGGACGAAGCTTGCGGAATGTTTCTCGCTCCCATGGCTTCGATGCTTCCAGCCGGGTTGGCGGCACGGTCCGCGGCTTAGACTTGTCTCGCGGCCAGTAAATGTCCACGCTTTCCACGGCTAGCCTGCTTGACGGTATCGATTCGCCGGAACAGGTGAGGAAGTGTTCCCTTCCCGAACTGCATCAACTGGCACAGGAAATAAGGGACCGGCTCATCGCGGTCCTCTCACACAATGGCGGACACCTCGGTCCGAACCTTGGAGTGGTGGAGCTGACCATTGCGCTGCATTATGTATTTCGCACGCCCGAAGACATGATCCTGTTCGACGTAAGCCACCAGGCTTACGTACACAAACTGCTGACGGGCCGGCGGGAACGCTTCCACACGATACGGACTCCCGGCGGCCTCAACGGCTTTATGTTGCGCTCCGAGAGCCTTCACGATTGCTATGGCGCGGGCCACGCCGGGACGGCTCTTTCGGCGGCTCTCGGCATGGCTGCCGCGCGCGACAGGGAAGGCGGCAGGGAACACGTCATCGCTGTCGCGGGCGATGCCGCCTTTACTTGCGGAATCACTTATGAGGCCCTGAACAATATCGCCAACCACACGAAACGGCTGATCGTGATTCTGAACGACAACGAATGGTCGATTGACAAGAACGTCGGCGCGATTGCCAGCTATCTCAACCGGATCGTGACCAGCCCGCGATTCGACTTCCTGCATGAGCGTGCCGGAAAGCTGGTGGAGAGATTGGGTGGGGCAAAGGCGCTGCGCATGGCGCGTAAAGCCGAAGAAGTGGCCAAGGGGATGCTGTTGCCCAGCGTGATTTTTGAAGAATTGGGATTGAAGTACTTCGGGCCCATCGATGGACACGACACCGCAACGCTGATCAAGACTTTGAAATTTCTCAGGAAACAGGACCGGCCGGTGCTGCTTCACGTGCTCACCCAAAAAGGCAAAGGTTTCGAGCCGGCGCTTGAAGCAAAGAAGAAGTTTCATGGACTTGGTCCGTACGATCCCGAAACCGGCGAGACGAAGCCGCTTGGGCGCCGCACGTATTCGGAGGTTTTCGCCGACACGCTGGTGAAACTGGCCAACGTCAATTCGAAGGTCGTGGCCATTACCGCCGCTATGCCCAACGGCACCGGCCTTGACCGTTTTCGGCCCTTTCATCCGGACAAGTATTTCGATGTCGGCATCGCCGAAGAGCATGCAGTCCTGTTTGCCGCCGGGCTTGCGACCAAAGGTTTCAAGCCGTTCTGCGCGATCTATTCGACGTTCCTGCAGCGAGCTTTCGACCCCATCGTGCACGATGTCTGTCTGCAGAACCTGCCGGTGACCTTCTGCATTGATCGGGGAGGAATATCCGCCGACGACGGCCCGACACACCACGGCCTGTTCGACATCAGCTACCTGCGGTCCATCCCGAACATCGTGCACATGGTGCCCAAAGACGAGGACGAGCTGGCCGACATGCTGTTCACGGCGATGCAATGGGATGGCCCCGTCGCTGTGCGCTATCCGCGAGGCATAGGACCCGGCACTCCGGTGAAGGACGTTCCGCGCAGCATTCCCATCGGCGAAGCCGAGCTGCTTGAACACAGCGAACATGACACAGTGGCCATCTTCGCTCTGGGGTCGCTTGTGCCAATGGCACGCGATATCGCGCGCAAACTGGAGGGGGCAGGTGTCGGGGCCGCTGTCATCAGCGCGCGTTTCGCCAAGCCGATCGACGTCAGGATGCTGGAGTTTTACGCGCGCTCGGCCGACGTGATTCTTACGCTTGAAGATCACGTTCTCCAGGGAGGCTTCGGCAGCGCCGTCCTGGAAAAATTGTCCGATCTGGGGCTGGCCACGCCGGTGGTGCGTATCGGGTGGCCGGACTGCTTCATTGAGCACGGAAGGGAGGACCTGTTACGCGCTAAATATGGAATCACTCCCGACGCCGCTCTCGAGAAACTCCGTCCTCACCTGCAAGTCCGACAAGCGCAAGCGGTGTAGCGTTCTGCCGCAATCCCGTGGGTTTGCTGCAGAGTTATGGAAACCATCGCGGCACGCGCAGCGGGTGACCTGTCGCCGGAAGCGCCACAGCACCGTCAGATTTCCCGGGAGTGCATTGGTAATACCGTTGAGCAGGCTCCTCAGCCATTCGCCCACCTGCGCTACCGACGGAGTTCCGGCTTGAACGGGCTGCAGTTTCTTCCGCCGTCGGTCGCCGTCGGTAATGCGGCGGACTTCGAATCGCCCGGTCGGTGAACGCCTTGACGACGAGTTATAAAGAAAGCCGATATCGTGTAGACTTGGCGGGCAGGGAGGTGTCCACGAAACATTTAGTGACCGGAATCGGGCTGACGATCCTGTTGTTCGTACCAGCCGTTGCGTGTGCGCAGATTCTGGTGGGCGGCGAAGGTCCTGTCGTCTACGGCCACCATCATCTGAACACCACGAACATGGATGCGCAGAAGAAGTTCTTCGCCGACACGCTCGGCGGCAGCGTGGCAAAGATCGGTTCCGGTGATCGGCAACAGGAGATCATCAAGTTTCCGAACGTGCTGATATTCTTCCGTCCGATGCAGGCGCCGACGGGCGGCTCGATCGGCACCACAGTTAACCACATCGGCTTTTCCGTTCCGGATCTCAGGCCGCTGGTGGCGAAGATCAAGGCGAACGGTTTCAAAATGATCACCGCCGATTCGGTCGCCGCGAACGTGAAGGTGGCCGACGACATCGCGGCCGCCAGTCCGACAACGAACCTCGCATTTGCGCTCGGTCCGGACGATGTCAAAGTAGAGCTCGTCGAAATCAAATCGCAGAAGGCCCCGATTCAGCTTCATCACGTGCATTTTTTCGGACAAATGAATCTCGAGATGCAGGCGTGGTACGCAAAGACGTTCGGGGCGAGGGTGCTTCCGGCCAATCCGGGGTCCGCTTTCGTGCAGGATCAACTGCCCGGCGTGTTCCTGAACTTCACGCCGTCGCCGACGCCGACCGTCGGCACGACCGGCCGCTCGATCGATCATATCGGCTTCGAGATCAGGAACCTCGAGGCGTTCACGAAGAAGCTCGAAGCCCAGGGGATCAAGCTGGATCGCCCCTACACCCGGGTGCCGGAGCTTGGCATCGCGATCGCCTTCATCAAAGATCCCTGGGGAACGAATATCGAAATGACGGAAGGACTCGTCGATATCAAGTAAAGATACCTCGAATTTGGCGTTCCAGTCACAGGCCCGCGGGTGACCCGGATATGCTGGAAGGCTGAAAACACAGGTTGAAGCCTGTGCCACCACCATATGTTACCGAGGCGTTGGAAAAGCCACAAGACGATGGCGGCACTGCTGTTATGCGCGGCGCCGCCTGGTTTCGCGCAACTGGTGAGTCATCCGGATGCACCGATCCGCATCGGCCACTATCACCTCGACGTCACGAGCGTCGAAGCCCATAAGAAGTTTTGGGCCGACACACTCGGCGGCAAAGCAATGAAGTTCGGCAACATCGATGTAATTGAGTTTCCCGACGCGTTCATCTTCCTGCGCGTGCAGAAGCCGTCCGGCCCGACCCGCGGCACCGCCTTCGATCACATCGGCTTCGCAGTGCCAAACGTGCCGGCGATGGCGACCAGGCTGGCAGCCGCGGGATATCAGGAAACCACCGGGCGGGAGCCGAAGCCGGGTGGGGGTGCCGGTCCCGCGGCATCGGGCACGTCGGCGGTGTATGGACGCTTTGCGTACTTTCTCGGCCCGGATGGGGTGAAAATCGAGCTGGTGACCGCCGACCCAAAAGATGCGGCAGCCCCTGTCGTGGTGCATCATATCCACTTCATCAACAAGCAGTACGTCGAGATGCAGCAGTGGTACATGAAGGCGTTCAATGCGACTTTGCGTCCGGGACAAACCGACTTCTTCATTGGCGCCGACCTGCCGGGCGTTGGATACAGCCTCAACTTCTTCCGATGGGAAGGCGACCAGTCCATCACTCACGTCCCCACCGCAGGCCGCGCTGTAGATCACGTTGGATTTGAAGTGAAGAATCTGGACGCGTTCTGCAAGGCTCTCGAAGCGAAAGGCATCAGGATCGTTCGGCCTTACAGGAAAAGAGACGCAGCCATGAACAACATCGCCACTGCGACGATCGTCGACCCATGGGGAGTCTCAATCGAGCTGACCGAGGGCCTGGACAAGATCAAGTGACCTGCGAGATGAAGCTCGCGGCCGTATTCGCGCTCGGTCTCCTCGGCGTGCAGGCGCAGCCAATCGACTCCCGGCTGGCAGCTCTTGTCGCCCCCTACCGTGACACTGACGGGCCGGGCATGGTTGCGATCCTCATCCGCGATGGCCGGGTCATTTGGCAAACAGCCTTCGGCCTTGCGGACCTCGAGACGCACCGCGCCATCACGCCCGATACGCAGTTCGAACTTGCGTCCATGACCAAACAGTTCACGGCCATGGCGATCATGATTCTTGCCGACCAGGGCAAACTTAAATTCGACGACACGCTGGACATGTATTGCCCGGAGTTTCCGGCGTATGCGCGTACTATCCGCATCCGGGACCTGCTGCACCATGTTTCCGGGCTGCCGGATTACGAGGAGTTGATGGTCGGGAAGATCGGCGACAATTTCTTTCGCTCATCGAAAAGCCCACCCGCCGCTCATGAGTTCACATCGGCCGAGGTGTTGAAGACGCTCAGCCGCCAGCCGAAGCTGAAATTCGCTCCCGGCTTCAGATTCGAGTACAGTAATTCCGGATATGAAGTGCTTGGACAAATCGTCGAGCGGGTCAGCGGCAAGCGTTACGCCGAATTCCTGAAGGAAAACATATTCGACCCGCTTGGTATGCGCGACACGCTGGTGCTGGATGAACGCAAACATTCAGGGCCTCGCCTCGCGCTCGCCTACAAAAAGCGCAACAGCCGCTGGGAAGACATCACCTACTCACCTGAGAACTATGAATACGGAGACGGCGGCGTCGAAAGCACAGGGACCGACCTCGTCAAATGGGATCAGGCGCTTGGCGCAGGAAAACTGGTTCGCCGCGCCACGCTCGACATGGCGTTTACGCCGGGTCGCACCAACAACGGAAAGATCATCGAGACGCACTTCTTCGAATATCCGAGCGCTTATGGATTCGGCTGGTTCGTCAGCTCGGAAAACGACGCAGTAGTCCTCGAACATGGCGGCGACTGGTCGGGCTATCGCACGCACATTATTCGGATGCCGTCGCGCCGTGTGACGGCCATCGTCCTGACGAATTCGTCAAATGACGACGTCAGGCTAATCGCCCACAGGATGATTGAGATCGCGCGGAACCCGGGCAGCTAATCCGCTGCGCTCTCCAGGCGCAAAACGGACACGATTCTTTCCGCTGCCATGGTGCGATTGCCGGCGGAAGAGTTTGTCGGGTGTCACTCCCGGCATTCAAAGTTCTTCGCATCCTGCGGATCGCCCTGGCCCTTGTAATACGCGTACTTTGGATAGGCGCACAACGGACGGCTCCGACCGGGAAAAGCCTTTCCCGTTGCGACCACCGAATCCGGAGCGGTGCCCTTCTCGACCCAATCGACCACGGCGCTCAGCAGGTCGAAATTATCCAGTGCGAACTCGCCACCGCGGCAGTGGTACATTCCCGGCACCAGGTACATGCGGCTCCAGTTCTCCACTTTGTCCATGCCGCCATTCGCTTTCGCCATCCGCTGGTAGTAATCGAGGGTGTCCATCGCGGAGAACGCCTGGTCGCTCATTCCGTGATAAAACAGCAGCTTGCCGCCGTGCGCCGAGAAGGTGCTGAGATTGGTCCATGTGGTATCCGTCAGTGCCTCCAGCGGATTCCCCAGCAGCGCAAACAGCCGTTGGTCGACGTCGATGTTCACTGGTGGCGCCGAAGCGCCGGCCCTGCGTGCGTTCACGGGCGGCCTGGGACTGGGCAGCAGATTGGCGATGCCCGCGTCATAACCGTTCATGGGATAGACGAGGTCGCCTCTGGAATTCCGGGGTCCGGCGAATGCTTTTTTGATTGCCGCTGTCTGCTGCGACGTCAGGCAGGAGTCATTCTTGCTGCCCTTGCACGCCAGAACATCCGGATCGAACTTGCAGGCCCGGGTATTGAACACCATTCCATCCTTCAAACCGTCGTTGGCATCGCAGGCGTTCAGGATTCCGTTGACGACCAACTTGATGTCGCTCTCGGAAAATACCTTGTTCGGCTGCGCCCTTCCGGCATCGTCCTTCGGCGCAATCTGGTTGAAGGCAACCGCGGACCAGTTGTTTCCAATCTGTGAAAAGCCCGTGCGGATAGCGGGATCTCCGGAGATGACGCCGTCGAACTCGGCGGGATAGCGTTGCGTCATCAGCATGGCTTCCCTGCCGCCCGTTGAGCAGCCTGCAAAGTAGGAATGCCGGGCCGCTTGTCCGTAATAGTGGGCGATGATTTGTTTAGCGAGTTCCGCTACGCGGCCGACGGCGACCTGCGCAAAATCGATACTGGCCTGCTGATCGGCGTCATAGGTCCTGTCGAACGTCGCGCCCTTGTGGCCGGTGTCGGTGGAGACGACGGCGAATCCGCGCGCCAGTCCGGGGTTATCCCCGGCGGCTGCAGTACCGACCGGCGGCCGGACACTGCCGTTATATCCACCGCCGCCCTGAAAGAGGAAGCGGTTATTCCAGACATCGGGCAACACGAGGGAGAAGCCGATGCCGTAGGTTTTGCCATCTGTGCCCGTGCGCTCGTTGATCATGCCATCGGCCTGGCAGTGCGACGGGATGGTGGCCGCTGTCGCCGCTGTTTCAGCGGTGGCCGGCCGGGCGCCGGAGGATGCGGGAATCGTGGCAGCTTTGGTAATCACCATCGGCACGCCAGGAATCGTGAATCGAGTCAGGTCAGAACACTTGTTTGACGTTTGTGCGCAGGCAATCGGCGCCAGTATGAAGGCTAACCAGCAACGTTTCATCTTTGATTTCCCTCCAGGGACGTTTCCCTCAAGCGAGGCTCTCGCTCCCGCGAGCGGATTATATCGCGGTTCCGGACCGGCCTGAGGCAGGAGTCTTCCCAAGGAGTCTTCCCGACCGTCGTGGGGCTCGACCGTAATCGTTTCAAGGTGGAAAAGGCATGTCCAGCGGTAGATGCCGATCGACAAGCTCAGTTATGGTTTCTAATTCGCGAGGCTTCCCGGAAGCCGAGCGGTATTTCGATACCTCCGGCGAGGGCGCAAAGACCACGCCAACTACCCAATCCGGAATGGCAAACGATACTGGTTGCCCTGCGATTCATCAAGAAGCGGAACTATAACGCCTAAGTCGCGAGTGTCCATCCCGGCGGGTGAGTAATCACTCTCAACTATGAAGTCGAGGCGGATAGTCCTTCCGGCAGATAAACTCGGCAGTCTGCCTCGAAGTTCAGCCGCCCCCGGTCTGGTACACGTTACCGCACCTGCAGGAGCACCGTCTATATTACAGGCCACTCGAACCCGTTCGCTCACCCCGAGGACCGCGCCAGGAATCTCAATGCCCAAAGCAAACTCCGAAGAGGCGCTGTCCGCTGGAAGCACGACGTCGAGACCGAATCGCCTGGCAGTCCATCTCCATGCATTACTCTCGGGTTCAAACCATCCATAAACCGGTCGGACGAGCAGTTCCGGGTGCCGGAGTCTGCTTTTGAGCAGGATAAACATTCGCTCATCGGCGTCTACGCGGACAGGATCAGAATTCAGGAGCTGACCGACTCGCTCATAACCAAACACTATCCAGCCAGCGCGTTCCAAAATCCGCAGCAAACCACGGGCAGAGAATATCCAGTAGTTGGTGAGATCATTATTAGCTTCCCGTGCCCCGAGCAGGTAAGCCACCGGTTCCGTTTCAATTACAGTCTGAAGCGGTGTTACACGCGCTATACGCGTACTCAAGATACACCAATCGGCATGTAAGGCCAGATTCTCAAGGACATAGTAGGGGTTTTTCAGGTGGTAAAGTGTCCCCAGGAAGAACGCAAATCGATACGCTGAGCAGGGGAGTTGAAATGCACTGTCGAGATTAATATCGTGGATCCCTGATTGCAAACCAAGTTCCTCTCGAAGAATAGTGATCCCCCGCATTTGATTGAAGTTGGTCTCCAGGTGGTCTACTACATCCACCTGGGCGCCTAAGCGCGCAAAAAATAATCCCAGGTCTCCGTCACCGCCACCAAGATCCACAATCGGGCCTTGTGCAAGACTTTCGGCAACTTCCCCGAAAACCGGCTCGAGCAGCCTCGTCAACACCTGCAGGGCTGAAAGGGAGTCGTAGGGATACCAGCCATAGTCCGGAACAACCAAATGTTTTTTGACACTCTGCAGCTC
>DATAZF010000025.1:0-24855 GCA_036272235.1 Bryobacteraceae bacterium
CCCCAAAAACGTCTGCCACAATGTGGCCGGGAAATGAGAACGCTCAAACAAATCGAGGCCAGCCGTGCCAACGGCGCCAAATCCCTCGGACCTGTCACGGTCGAGGGCAGAAAAATTTCCACCGCCAACTCCCTGTTGTCCACCGGACCAGTCACCCCCGAAAGCAAAGCCCTCTCCTCCAGGAACGCCACCCGTCATGGCCTGCTCGCCGACGCTGTCGTTCTCGATGAAGAGTCCCGCGAAGAGTTCCTCGAGTTGCTCGCGGACCTGCACGAGGAGCTCCAGCCCAAACCCGGCATCGAGACCCGTCTCGTCGAGGTAATGGCGGTCGCCGACTGGCGGTGCATGCGCATCTGGAGTGTCGAGAAAGAACAGATCGCGGTCGAAACTCAAAAGCAGGTCGCGGCCGGTTGCAATGGCACTGGCACGAAGCCCGCCCGGTGTACCTCGAATGCCATACGTAACATGGTGGATACTTCCCGCGCGCCCGACCTCTTCGTGCGTTACGACACCCGTTACCGCCGCCAGTACATGCGCATCTGGGATCGGCTCGAAGCCCGCCGCGACGAGAGAAAAAAAGCTGAAATTTCCAAACGAAGTGAACCCGCGGATGTCGCCGCTTAAGCCTTGTACCGCTGGCGATCTTGTCGCCGGCGCCGCTTCCTCGCGCCTGGTGCTATTTGATCTTCCGCGCCAGATCCGTATAAACCAGGCCCACGAACCGGTCCGGCGTAATCGCTCCGCCCAGCCGTCCCGCGTCGTAGTCCGCCGTGGGCTTCGACGCCACGACCTGCTCCTGCGTCTTCCCCGCCCGAATCGCCGCGGCCACCCGATCGCGCACCGCGCTGAACATCACAAGCTGTTGCTCGATCTCTTTGAAACCGACGACCGGCCCCAGATGCCCCGGAATGATCTTCGTCTGAGCGTTCGCGATCTCCATCACCTGTCGGCCCGCCGCGATCATGCCATCGACGGACCCGCCCTCGTTGACGCCGATATTCGGATATCGCAGCGACGCCGGCACATCGCCCACATGCATCACATTGGCGCGCCGGAAGTAAATGATCGAATCGCCGTCCGTATGCGCGGGCGCCGGATGGAAGATATAGATCTCGTCGCCGTTGAAGTGCAGCGTCATGCTGTCGGTGTAAGTGATGACGGGCAGGTTGCCCGCGGGCTGTGCCGGCATTCGCTTCCGCATGTTCTCCTGCGAGATGATCACCGCTCCGAGCTTCGCCATAGCCTCGTTGCCCGCCGTGTGATCGCCGTGCAAATGCGTATTGACAAGGTATCGGATGGGCTGCGTGCTGATCTTCGCCAGCGCCGCCATGATCTTGTCGTGCATTGGCGCGTACATGGAATCGACGAGAAAGATTCCATCGCTCCCGGCCGAAACCAGAATGTTCCCCTGCGCGGGCCCGCCCATCAGGACCCACATACCGTCCGCAATCTTGACGGTCTGAATCTCCTGCTTCGCGAAATCGACGCCCTGCGCCCACGCGGTAAGCGCGAACAACACGGCAAGAAACAAGCAACGGGAGCGGAGGCCACCCCTGAGAGACCCCGCGCTCCCGTCTTTGGAGGAACTCAATCCACCGAGGTTTACTCTAAAGCCGCGCCGTCGAGGTGTCATCGTCAAGTTGTAAAAGCCTTGTAAATTGTACCGCCGGTGGTGTTGTCGCCGGTGCCTTTATCGAAGGCGAATCATGAACCGGAAACCCACTTCTCAAGCTAACGGCAACCGCAACCGGAAGCGCGCCCCATTTGTGCCGCCCTCTTCCACCCACAACTCCCCGCCATGCTCGATCACCGTCTGCCGCGACAACGCCAGCCCCAGCCCCAGCCCATTCTTCCGCGAAGTCACAAACGGCTCGAACAAACGGTTCCGCACCGACTCCGGAATCCCCGGACCCGTATCGTCCACCTTCACAATCACGCCGGACCCGTTGCGCTCCGCGCGAATATCCACTCTCCCGCCATTCGGCATCGCCTCAATCGCGTTCGTGATGAGGTTCAGGAACACGCGCTCGATGCGCGCCCTCTCGAGCGGCAGCTCGATCGAAGGGTCGATGGCCGCATGAACAGTCACCCCATGCAGCTCCGCCTCAGCCGCTTCCACTTCGATCGCCGCCGCCACGATCTCGCTCAGCCGGCACGTCTCCGGCGCCTGCATGCGGCCGCGCGACACATCAAGCAGTTCCTGCAAAAGATCGTTGATCACGCGCGACGATCGATAGATGTTGCCCGCCAGTCTGTGCAGCTGCGCCTCGCTCAGATTGCCGTCCATCATCATTTCCGCGCCGCCATAAATCGATGCCAGCGGATTCCGCAGATCGTGTGCAATGGAGCTCGACAGCCGGCCGATCGTCAGCATCCGCTCCTGCCGGATCAGCTCTCCCCGTGCATCCTGGATCGATTGACACATCGCGTTGAATGTATGCGCCAGCCGTCCCAGCTCATCGTTGCTTCCCTCTGGCACGCGCGTTCCATATTCCTGTTGCGCTATCAGCAAGGCCGCTTCATCGAGCTGACGGATCGGTTTCAAAATACGATGCGCCAGCAACATGCTCACCGCCAGCCCGCCGAGCACAGCGCCCGCCCAGATCAGGAACAACTGCCGCTGCAGCGCGTCCACATTCCGGCTGATGGCATCGAACGTGTGCACGATCAGCAGATCGCCCGTCGGCGCGCCTTCGATGTTCGGCAGCGCCGTGCCCAGGACAGCGTACTCGCCGTCCGCGATCGTAATGTGCTGCAGTTGCGCCCCGCGCCGGTATTGCTGCGCGATCAGCCGGCTCTCCGCGGGCGAAACAGTCGAAGCCAGCGGTTTGCCCCCCGCCAGAAATACGAAGTCGCTGCCGCCCGTCTGCTGCTTCAGCTCCATCGCCACGCCGGTGTCCACGGGGAAACCCGCGACCAGAACGTTGAGCAGCCCCTGCCCGCCTTCGGTCTGCACGTAGACCGGCGTGACCACCAGCTCGTAGAGCCGGTCTCCGACCACTGCGAACCCGTCTGTCTGCTTCGGAAAGCGCGCCGCCGCTTCACGCACCACGTCGATCCGGTTGCCGAGCACATCTCCGCCGCCCAGCGACGCAATAACTTCTCCGCGCGGGTCCGCCACCAGAAACAGCGCGCTCGATCGCGAGATCTTCCGCCAGATCTCAGTCGCGGTATCGCGGATCGTGGCGCGATCGTTGGTTTGAAACGCCGCCCGCACATCCGACATGCTGCTCAGCACGAGGCTGACCGAGCGCAGCATGTCGGCGCGCGCATGCCACAGCGACTCGTACGCATGGAAGCTGCCCTGCAGCTCGCTCTCGAGATTCCCGGAGAGCGCCGCGCGCGTCTGGCTCTGCACCAGCCAGCCAGCCACCGCCAGCAGCAGCGTGATGGCCACCGAAGTCGAGAGCAGGATCTTCCAGACCAGGGAAGGCCCGGTGTGAACGCGCGGCGTCTTTTTTGGCATTTTCGCGGGCACGATCAATTCCGCACCCCCGGATAAACAATCTGATCGTCGGCCGGCGGCGCATAGTCCTTGCCGTACTTGTTCTTGTGCGGCGAGAGCAGGAAGCCGGCTTCGGAAACCTCGATCCGGGCGAGGCGAAGCCCCGCTTCGGTGACGACGATCCTGCGAGACAGCGGCGCCAGCGTTTGTTCGGTGGAGCGCTCGTGAAAGACCTTCACCTCGTACTCGCCGGGTGGCACGTTGAGTTCGAAAGTGCCGTTCTTTCCGGTAGCCGCGAAGTACTCGGTATTGAGCACCAGAATGATCGCGCTCATCGTCGGGTGGATATTGCAAAACACGCGGACCACTCCCGGCCGCGAGAAGCGCACCGAGCGGGAAGTCCCCGGGGGATAGAGGCCTACATCGAAGATCTGGCCGTTGTAGCTGGAGAAAGCGTTATGAAAAATCGGATCGGCATTCGGAAAATCTACAGTCGTCCCTGTCTCGATCGGCAGGATATGCGGCGTGAACATCTTGTTCTTCTGCAGCATCACCGCATGTTTTGCCGGAACCCTGGGGGGCGGCCCGTTGACCGGTTCCGCGGAGATGACCACACCGGAGAAATCCTTGTGCCTGTTGACCGCGTCGAACCGCGAATCGCGCAGCATCACCGACCCCGTAATGGAAGCCGCATGCAATGTGCCACAGGCCAGCACCAGAAAAGCCAGCTTGCAGGGCAGGTTGGCGGCCTGCCCGCGATTGGGCAGGCGGTTTCGCCTGCCGTCTTCGGTCATAAGAGCCTTTTTCAGCATCCCCTAAAACAAATAAGCCAGAGCCAGATCATAGTGATTATTCAAACGAACCACCGACCCCGGATATTGTGTTCGCGCCTGCGACGCTTCAAATGCCGCCAGCACATTCGGCGCCAGCTTGTACATCAGGTTTCCCGCGTAAACGAAATTACGGTCGACGCTCCCCGGCGCCAGATCGGAAGGCCGATCCTGCTGCTCGCCTGCGTAGACATGGAGCGACAACCTCGACGAGGGAAAGAACGTGATCTGCCCCCATTCACCCTGGCTGTGCACCGGAACCACCTCGTCGCTTGGCAGGATATTGAATCCCTGTCTCGCGCCGAGGCCCGCAAAGTTCTGCCCGTGGAAGAACTCTCCGTCAAACTCGACCAGCGGCAGCGGCCGCACCAGCCAGTCGAGGGAAACGATCTGCGATGCCACCGACTCTCCGGCCACGTGGGTCGTGCTCAGGTGAAAGCCCGGTGCGATTTCAATCCGCCGCTTGCCGCTTTGATGGAAGAACTCGAGCCGCCCTTCGTATCCTGGCCGCGCGCGTTCGAGCGTCCCCGCGTAAGCCGCCGGAAGCGTCCCCGGATAAGACTCGGAGGTCTCGTACACACTGCCCTGCGCACGCAGACCGCTGCTCTCGCCGAAATTGAACCGCTGTTCGATCCGAATCTGCGGCTGCCAGTCCCAGAGGTTACCTGCGCCGGTCAGCGGCGACAGGCCGACCTGCGCCAGCGACGAAGGCTCGCGCGGCGAAATGAGTGGTTTGTCCTGGCCGACCGAAATCGTGGTGTTTTTCCACGCGAGATCGATCGTTGCGATGCGCAGGTGGAAAAGATTGTTGAACGGAGCCCCTGTGCCCGCGAAGAAATCCATATACACGGAGCCGCTGGCCTTGCCGCCGCCAGGGAGATCCGGCCCGTTAAACTTCAGTCCGATCACGGTCTGCCGCAACGAAGCGCCGCTCGATGCCGCGCCCCGCGTCAATCCCGCGGCCGTAGGGTCCTGTCCTGTGCCGCTGTATTTGCCGTTATCGAACGCATTGAAGAGCAGCATCCCGGTCAGCGAGATGGGCATGCGCTGCGAGGTCTCGACTTTCGATTGCGCCAGTTCGGCCGTGCGGCTTTCCTGCACGTCCAGCCGCTCGCTGACGCTCGCTTTAGCCGGCGCGGAACTCGGCTGTGGGGAAGCCGCCGCGGCTTGCGGCAAAGTCCCTTGCGCAGTCAGTTGATCCCGCAACTCGTGAATCTCGTCGATCAGCTGGCGGTTTTCATCTTCGAGTCGGTCGAGCCGGTCGAGCACTTTTTGCATATCGGCGCTCGTCTGCGGCCGCGCGGACCGCGCCGTCACCAGAGCCAGCAGGCAGCCTGCGGCGATTCTGGACAATCGGTTTCTCATCAACCGGCTCCTCATCAACATATGAGCTGCTCCAGTTTCCTGCGTACTGCCGACGGCGAGTACGGCTTCGGGAAAAATGCGTTGGCTCCCTGCGCCAGTGCGCGTTCCGGGAGCGTGGGGTCGCTGTCGCCGCTGATCAGCAGAATCGGCAGGCAGGCGAAGCGGGGCTCGTCCCGCAGTTTGCGAATCAGATCGAATCCGGTCGAGAGCGGCTGGCCCGGGTCGCCCAGATTCAAATCGGTCACCAGGGCGGCGACATCGTTCCCGGGGTCGTGCATCGCCGCCATCGCGGCACGCGGACTGCGAATCACCCGCGCTTCAATCCCGGGCAGCGATTCGAGTGCGATCAGTAGCGTTTCAGCGCATGTTTCGCTGTCTTCGACAATCAGAACCAGTTTCGACATTCGGAGTGACTCATGGGAGAAAGCGATAGCCGACCTTGTGCAGCGTAATGAAATGCCGCGGGCAGTTGGGGTCGGCCTCCAGCTTTTGCCTGATGCGAACGACATGCGCATCCACGGTACGCGTGTTCGGAAACGATTCGTAGCCCCACACCGAATTCAGGATCATGTCGCGCGACAGCGGCCGGTCCGGATTTTGCAGGAAGAAAGTCAGCAGATTGTATTCGGCCGGCGTGAACTTTACTTCCTGCCCGCGCCGCGTCACCACTCTGCGTTCCAGATCCACCTCGACATCGGCGAATGTGAGCGCCCGTTCCGGCTCGCCGGGCGAACGGCGCAGCACCGCCCGGATGCGCGCCAGAAGCTCCCGTGTCCCGAAGGGTTTCACCACATAATCATCCGCGCCGATTTCGAGCAGCAGAACTTTATCGATCTCCTCGCCGATCGCGCTCAGCACGATAATGGGCGTCTTGATGCCGGACGTGCGGATCCGCTTGCAGATCTCGACGCCGCTGATATCGGGCAGCCGGAGATCGACCAGGATCAGATCCGGCTTGCCCAGCAGCGCCTGATCGAGCCCGCTCTTCCCGTCGGGCGTAAGGATCGCACGGAAGCCTTCCCGTTCGAGCAGGACTCCGATCGTGTCCCGCAGATTTTCATCGTCGTCAATAACGAGAATTGTTTGCATCGGCATGGCGATTTTAACGCAGCCACGAGGTGCCTGACATGTGTAGAGTGAGCGCGGAGTCGAATTTACAACAGTTTTACAGGCCCGGCACGAAGGCGGCAGTACGCCCCGCTGGCCTGCCGCTATTTGCCCATGGCGGCGATATCCGCCCGATAGCTGACGGTATTCGCCGTCGGGAAGCTCACCGGAACTTTCTGGGTGACTCTTCCAGTCGCCGCCCATTCGGTTCCACGCTGCAGAGTCACGATGAACCCGACGCAGCTCAGCGCCGAAACATCGTGCCCCATTGTTGTGTGGAAGATACGCCCCTTGCCGTAGCTGAGTGTCATCAGAATCGGCTCGTCGCGGCCGGTGCCTTTGTTCGCGGGATCGGAATGCGCCGTCGCAAGCACCGTCATGTTCTCGCCCGGGCCGCGCAGCGCGGCGTAGAGTTCGTCCCCCTGATGCATCCATGTCTGCGGGAGGCCCTTCATGATGGGATGTTCCGGCACTCTCGTCGTCACCTGGAATGGCAATCGCGCGCCATGCGATCCAGCCGGTCCCGGAGAAGCATCCGGCTGCAGCTTGCCGGCTGCGAGAAACCAGAATGGTCCCGCGGCTTCGTTTCGACCGCGCCAGCCGCCGACGCCGATCATTTCGTTGTATTCCTTCCAGCCGGCGAAAGCATTATCGGCGGCGTGCACCGACACGAGCCCGCCACCGTTCCGCATATATTGTTCGAACGAGGCTTTCAGGTCCGCCGGCCAATCGGGGGCGTCGTAGTTAAAGATGATCGCCTGGTACTTGCTGAACTCCGGACGGAAGCGGCTGAGATCGGTGGTGGAGGGTGGCGCCGTGACGACGTCCACCTGGAACAGGCCCGCCTCCTCGATCTCGCGCTTCAAAACCGGAGTGGTCGCTCTCCAATCGTGATAAGTGCCCGCGCTCTCTCCGTCGAGAAGCATGATTCGGCCGGCAGAAGCGGCCCGGCCCGCAAAGGAGAATGCGAGCCCCAGGATGCATAGTCCGGTTACGCATAAGGAGCTCAATAAATATATGAATCGCGCGCGAACCCGGCTGATCATTTCTTTGGGAACCATGTTAGGCTCGGAACCAGTGACTGACGTTCTTCAGTCACTATACCGATTATGTGTCCGCGTTGCCGGTCGAACCGACTCAGGATAAAACAGCCCACCGGATTGGAGCGGCTGGTGCTGTTTTTGACAGGCAATCGCCGATACCGATGCAGGGATTGCAGCTATGCATTCCTCATGCCGGACAGGCGCAAGGCGCCGCGCCCTGTTTCCCACAGACTGAGCAAAGCGGAATAACAGCAGCAGGAGGTTGATCTGCGTCGGGGGCCGGATCTGATATAGTTTCCGGACATGAACCGACGACTGATCGCGCGCCTGTGCGCCGGGCTGCTCTTTGTTTTGCTTGCCTGGGTCGCTTATACCCAGAACCAGGGCAAGCCACCGGCGCTAACCATCAATAAGGTGCACGACGACCTGTATGAGATTGTCGGCGATGGCGGCAACGTCGCTGTGCTGGTCACGAGCGAGGGCATTATCCTCGTCGACGACAAGTTCGAGCAGGATCACGACGCGATCCTGGCACGGATCAGGACGATCAGCCAGCAGCCGGTGAAATACATCATCAACACGCACTACCATCAGGACCATAGCGGCGGCAACGCGAAGTTCCTGCCGACTGCCGATATCATTTCGACGCAGAACGCGCGGACCAATATCATCGAGCACAAGCAGTCGAACGTTACGGGCTCGGCGGTGGCGCCGGCGCGTATCGTATTTACCGACGAGACAGCCGTGTTTCTTGGCGGCAGAGAGGTAAGGGCGAAGTATTTTGGCCGCGGGCATACGAACGGAGACGCGGTCGTCTACTTTCCGCAGTTGAAGACGATTCATACCGGTGACTTGATGGCGGGCACGAGCCCGCTGATCGATTACAACGGCGGGGGAAGCCTGCTCGAATGGACAAAGACGCTCGACGGCGTGATGAAGCTGGATTTCGATACCGTGATTCCCGGCCATGGCGATCTCACAAACAAAGCCGGGCTGAAGACTTACCGGGATAACGTCGCGAAGCTCCAGACGCGAGTGCGCGGCTTGATTCGCGCGGGGAAAACGCAGGATGAAGTTGCCAAAGTCATGACGGACGAGTACAAGTGGGCGCCGAACAGTCTCCAGCAGCAGTGGAGCGTTCCCGGCATGATGAAAGAGATGAAATAGCGGCTGCGCGGATTCGTTGCCACCGCTGGTTTCGGGGTGTATACTGGCTGGAAGGATCCATCGGTCCGGATTGGACCAGAGGTGTGTCGATGGTTTTGATTCATCGAAACCCCTGTGTTACCGTAAGATTTAGCCGTATTTCGTAGTTTCCCGTTATACAAATGGATAAAACTCTGCATGACTTGGGCGGGATTGTGCTGAATGGCCTGCCTACGTTTTTCTTAGTCCTGATCCTCGCCTTTTTCGTCCGGAATCTTTACCTGAAACCGCTTGAAAAAGTGCTCGCGGAGCGCTCGCGGCTGACGGAAGGCGCACGCAAAGCGGCTGAGGACAGCCTGAAAAACGCCGACACAAAAATTGCCGAATATCAGGAAGCGCTGCGCGGCGCCCGCAACCAGATTTACCAGGAACAGGCTGTATTTCTGCAGAAGCTGCACGCTGAGCAGTCGGAATTGGCGCTCGCGGCACGCCTCCAATCCGAAGCCAGGGTGGCTGAGATCAAGCTTTCCATCGCCAGGGAAGCCGATACGGCCCGCGAAAGCATCGCCTCGCATGCGGACGCGCTGGCAAAACAGATTGCGGACGTCATTCTCAACCGGAGAGCCGCATGAGAAGAGTCCAGCTGAGATTGTTGGTGGGCCTGGTTCTGCTCGCGGCGCCGATTTTCGCCGAGGAATCGGGTGCGGCCCCGGAGCAGTCAGGCACGATGATCTGGCAGGTGTTGAACTTCTTTATACTTGCCGCCGCGCTTGGATGGCTGACAAAGAAGTACGTTGCTCCTCTGCTCGCGAGCAGGTCGATAGAGATCAGAGAAGGGCTCGAGGCTGGGAAAAAAGCCAAAGCCGATGCGGATGCGCGGGCGGCGGAGGTGCAGCGGAAGATTGCGAATCTGGGTAGCGAGATCGCCGCGCTCCGGACGGGCGCCAAAGAAGAACGCGACCGCGAGGCGGAACGCCTTCGCCGCGAAACGCAGGCCGAAATTGCCCGCATTCATCTTCAGGCGGAGCACGAGATCGAGTCCGCCGGAAAGCAGGCGCGGCTTGAGGTGCGGCGGGTGGGCGCCCGGATTGCCATCGAACTGGCAGAAAACCAGGTCCGCGCTCGCATGTCCCCGGAAGTCCAGGCGGCGCTGCTGCAGGGCTTTATAGCGGATCTCTCGGGCTCTGATCTTGTAAAACCGAGCGCCTTCCGCGCGGCGACGAATGTGGACTAACTCCGATGATTTCTTCAGTAGTCGTCAATCGCTATGCGAACGCCCTGGCCGATGTCATTGTCGCGCCGGAATCCGGTGTGAAACCGTCGGACGCCATCCAGCAGCTGAGGGCCTTCGACAGCACGGTCGAGGGATCGCGGGACCTTCGCGCGGTGCTTGCCTCGCCCGCCATTCCCGTGGCGCGCAAGCGGGCCATCATTAAAGACATCGCCGAACGTCTGGGGCTGGCGCGCGTAGTGCGGAATTTCATCCTCGTATTAAGCGATCATCGCCGGGCGGCGGGGCTTGCCCAGGTGGTGGATGCGTTCGAGTTGCTTCTGGATGAACGGCTGGGGTTTGTTCGCGCCGAAGTGACATCCGCTTCCCGGCTGAACACCCTGCAGCAGAGTGAGCTTTCCGAGCAACTCGGCAAGCTGGCGGGTGCACAGGTCCGCATGCGGTTCGAGGTCGATCCGGAATTGATCGGCGGCGTCACCGCGAAAATCGGCTCGCGCGTGTATGACGGATCGGTAAGGGGCCAGCTGGAGTCGATGCGCAGGCGTCTGGCGGCGGGGCATCACAACTAGGTCGGTAAACGGAATTTTATGGCTCAAATACGGGCGGACGAGATTACAAGCATTTTGCGGCACGAGATCGAGAACTACGAACGTGCCATCGATGTCAGCGAAGTCGGGACGATCATGTCGGTCGGCGATGGAATCGCCCGCATCCATGGGCTCGACAAGGTCATGGCGGGCGAGCTGATCGAGTTCCAGCACGGCGTATCCGGGATCGCGATGAACCTGGAAGAAGATCAGGTCGGCGCGGTGCTGCTGGGCGAATATCAGCACATCATGGAAGGCCAGGAAGTGCGCCGCACGGGAACCATCATGTCGGTTCCGGTGGGCGAGGCTCTGGTTGGCCGTGTGGTCGATGCGCTCGGCCGGCCGATCGACGGCAAAGGCCCGATCGCCACGGATAAGACTCTTCCCATTGAGCGCATCGCGCCGGGCGTTATCGATCGTCAGTCGGTGAAGCAGCCGATGCAGACCGGCATCAAAGCTATCGACGGTATGATTCCCGTCGGCCGCGGCCAGCGCGAACTGATCATCGGCGATCGGCAGACAGGCAAGACCGCCGTCGCCCTCGACGCCATCATCAATCAAAAGGGCGGCGACATGATTTGCATCTACGTCGCGATCGGGCAGAAACGCTCGACCGTGGCGCAGGTCGTCAAGACCCTCGAAGACTACGGCGCCATGGCTTATACCATCGTGGTTTCGGCCAGCGCTTCGGATCCCGCGCCCATGCAGTACCTCGCCCCTTACGCCGGATGCGCGATGGGTGAATTCTTCCGCGACAGCGGGCGCCATGCGCTCTGCGTCTACGACGATCTTTCGAAGCACGCCGCGGCTTACCGCGAAATCTCTCTGCTGCTGCGCCGTCCGCCGGGGCGCGAAGCTTATCCCGGAGACGTGTTCTATCTCCACAGCCGTCTGCTCGAGCGCGCCGCAAAACTGAGCGACGAGAAAGGCGGCGGATCGCTCACCGCTCTGCCGTTCATCGAAACGCAGGCGGGTGACGTTTCGGCATACATCCCGACCAACGTTATCTCGATCACCGACGGCCAGATTTACCTCGAATCGGACCTCTTCAACTCGAACGTGCGTCCCGCCGTAAACGTCGGCCTCTCCGTCAGCCGTGTCGGCGGCAACGCGCAGATCAAGGCGATGAAGCAGGTCGCCGGTCCGCTGCGTCTCGATCTCGCACAGTACCGCGAGCTCGCGGCATTCGCCCAGTTCGGTTCGGACCTCGACAAGGCGTCGCAGGCACAGCTCAATCGCGGCCGCCGTCTCGTCGAAATCCTGAAGCAGCCGCAGTATCAGCCACTTCCCGTCGAAAAGCAGATCGCGATCATCTTCGCGGCGACCACCGGCCTGCTCGACGATCTCGCGGTGGAAGATTGCCGCGCCTTCGAAACCGAGCTCTACAAGTTCCTTGAGAATTCGAAGCCCGGCATCCTGCAGACGATCCGCGACAAGAAAGCCTTCGACGACGGGCTCCGCAAGGAGCTCACCGACGCCGTCAATGAGCTCAAGCAGCGGTTCACAGCGGATCGGAAACCCGCGGCGAGCGTAACAGCGGCCAAAGCCTAAATTCCGATGCCGAGTCTTATCGACTTACGCCGGCGCATCCGCTCGGTCAAGAACACGCAGCAGATCACCAAGGCCATGAAAATGGTCTCGGCTGCGAAGCTGCGCCGGGCGCAGGACCGAGTGATCGCGGCGCGTCCTTACGCCTCGACCATGCGCGAGATGCTGGCGAACCTGATCGCTGCGGCGCAGTCGGATCCCGATGCGTCGGCAAGCCCCTGGCTCGCAAAGCGCGAGGCCAAACGCGTTGATCTGATTTTCATCACGAGCGACAAAGGTCTGGCCGGCGCGTTCAACTCGAACCTGATCAAAGCCGCGCAGCGCTTCATCGCCGAACATGCAGGCCGTGAAGTCGCGCTGACGCTGATCGGCCGCAAGGGCCGCGATTACTATCGGCGCCGCAACGGCAACATACTGTCGGAGCATGTCAACATCCTCAATCGTCCGACTTTCGAAGACGCCGCGCAGGTGGCCCGTGAAATCATCCGGCGCTACCGCGAAGGCGAAACCGACGCGGTCTATCTGGTCAACAACGACTTCAAGAGCGTCATGGTCCAGAAGCTGTCCGTGACGCAGCTATTGCCTCTCGAACAGGAGCAGTCGGAACAGAAAGCACAGCAGACCGATTACATCTACGAACAATCGCCGATCGAGATGCTCGATCGGCTGATGCCGCGCTATGTCGAAATCGCGGTCTTTCGCGGAATGCTCGAAACCGTCGCGGCGGAGCACGCGGCGCGCATGACGGCGATGGATAAAGCATCGACCAACGCGAAGGAAGTTATCGACACCCTGACGTTGAATATGAACCGCATCCGTCAGGCGGCCATCACCAAGGAAATCATCGAAGTGGTCAGCGGCGCGGCAGCCGCGGCCGAATAAGGAAGAAACTATGGCAACAGCTATCGACACAATCGGACACGTCGTACAGGTCGCCGGCCCGGCCGTGGACTGCCAGTTCCCCGAAGGGCAGATTCCCGAAGTCCACTTCGCGATCCGTATCACCAGCGAAGGGTTCGACGTTCCCGAGCCGATCGACATTATCTGCGAGACTCAGCAGCACATCGGCGAAGGCCGCATCCGCACCATCGCCATGCAGCCGACGGATGGGCTCGTGCGCGGCATGAAGGCGATCAGCATGGGTGGGCCGATCAGCGTACCGGTGGGCAAGGAAACGCTGGGCCGCGTGCTCAACGTGCTGGGCGAACCTGTGGACAAGATGGGTCCGGTGAACACGAAGATGCGGTTCCCGATTCATCGCGCGGCGCCCGCCTTCGACGAACAGTCGACGCGCCTCGAGATGTTCGAAACCGGCATCAAGGTCATCGATCTCCTCGAACCCTACCTTCGCGGCGGAAAGATCGGGCTGTTCGGCGGCGCCGGTGTAGGCAAGACCGTTGTCATCATGGAGCTCATCAACAACATCGCCATGAAACACGGCGGCGTTTCGGTGTTCGCGGGCGTGGGCGAGCGGACCCGCGAAGGCAACGATCTCTGGCATGAAATGCAGGAATCGGGCGTTATCGATCCGAAGGATTACACGAAGTCCAAAGCCGCACTGGTTTACGGCCAGATGACCGAGCCGCCCGGGGCGCGTCTGCGTGTCGGTCTGACTGGCCTGACGGTCGCCGAATATTTCCGCGATGAAGAAGGGCAGGACGTGCTGCTCTTCATCGACAATATTTTTCGTTTCACGCAGGCCGGTTCGGAAGTGTCCGCGCTGCTGGGCCGCATGCCGAGCGCCGTCGGATATCAGCCGAATCTCGCCAGCGAAATGGGCGAGTTGCAAGAACGCATCACTTCGACGAAGAAGGGCTCCATCACGTCCGTGCAGGCGATCTACGTGCCCGCCGACGACTACACCGATCCGGCGCCTGCTACGGCGTTCGCCCACCTCGATGCGACCACTAACCTCTCACGGCCGATCGCAGAGCTGGGGATCTATCCCGCTGTCGATCCGCTGGCCTCCACGTCGCGAATTCTCGATCCGCGTATTCTCGGCGACGAGCACTACAACATTGCGCAACAGGTCAAGGGCGTACTGCAGCGCTACAAGGATTTGCAGGACATCATCGCGATCCTCGGCGTCGACGAATTGAGCGAGGAAGACAAGCAGACGGTGGCGCGCGCGAGAAAGATCCAGAAGTTCCTTTCGCAACCGTTTCACGTCGCAGAGCAGTTCACCGGCTTCGCCGGAAAGTACGTCAAGCTGGCGGATTCGATCAAAGGCTTCAAGGAAATCGTGGAAGGCAAGCACGACGCGCTGCCGGAGCAGGCGTTCTACATGCAAGGCACGATTGAAGACGTGATCGAAAAAGCCCGGCAAATGGAAAAGGCGTAATGCTGTCACTGCAGGTGGTGAGTCCGGAAAGGATTCTCGTCGACGAGCAGGTCGAGGAGGTACAGGTCCCCGGGCGCGACGGCTACCTGGGTATCCTGCCCGGGCACGCGCCGCTGCTTTCCGAGTTGATGGCTGGGGGCGTACTGAGATATAAGGCGGGCGCAGGCGAAAAGGTGCTCGCCGTTTTTGGCGGCTTCGTCGAAGTCCTTCCTGAGCGCGTGCGCGTACTGGCCGATTCGGCGGAACGTAAGGAAGAGATCAACGCGGAGCAGGCCCGCGCGCAGCTAAGTAAGACCGACCCCAAGGACCTCGATGCCACCATGCGTGCGCAGGCGAGGGTTGACGCGGCGAAGTAGTATCTCTACTGTATTTTGGCGCCCTCTGTCGGCCGCGGAAGCGCAATCCTTAATCCGAGTACCCGCGAGGCTTGAAACCCTTTTTTGACGGAACATTGTCTTGCCAGTTGCCGTACTTTAACGCTAGAATCGCCGTAATTGGCGGATCGCCAAACGGGCAGGAGGGTGACCATGAGGCTTTACAGAGGACTTGCGGGGCTGTTGCTGCTGGCTGTTTCCGCATTCGCGGCGGATGTGGACGGCAAATGGGCGGGGTCGATGTCGACTCCGATGGGGGATATCCCGGTCGGATTCACGCTGAAGTCCGACGGCGCCGCGCTCACTGGTTCCACGACGGGGCCGGATGGCGCAGCGATCGCGATCAAAGATGGCAAGGTCGATGGAGCCAACATAACGTTCTCCGTCACCTTTGATTTCGGCGGGATGCCATTCACGCTGATCTACAAAGGCGTCGTTTCTTCGGATTCGATAAAGTTCACCGGCGATGCCGGCGGGATGCCGTTCGAACTCACAGTCAAGAAAGACAAGTAGAGGAAGCGCCAAAGCCGAGGCGAGCCTGGGCGGGCCCGCGCGCGGGCAGGTTCAAGGCAAGCCGTGGATTCACAATCCACGGCCTCATCAGGTGCGCCACATGGCGCACCATCGGCACGACGACGGAGTTGCCGAACTGCTTGTAGGCGCGGGTGTCGGAGACCGGAATCTGAAACTCATCCGGGAATCCCATAAGGCGCGCGCATTCACGGGGAGTCAGGCGCCGGGGATTGCGGCTCCGGCCGCGACTTACGAGAATCTCCGATCCGTCTTTGTAATACCGCGCGGATAACGTTCTGGAGATGTGTTCAGGCTCCACCACGCTGCAGCCGAAGCCGTTGCCTTTGGCGCGGTGCTTCTCAGCGTAAGCCTGCAGATATTCCCAGAGGCGATCGGTCAGAACGTACTTCAGCAGTACCTTGCCTCGCGCGTCGAGATAACGGCCGCGATCGGTATCGCTCTCCGCACTGTCCTCGCTGTGCAGGATCGACTTCAACCGGGGAGCGCTGGCGAGGTTGGGAAGCGGAGCGGCATCCCAATCGAAACCCGATGGCTCACGGAATCCGACGATCAGGATTCGCTCACGATGCTGCGGGACAAAGTGCTGCCCGTCGATGATTCTCGTGTGGATCTCATAGCCGAGATCTTCCAGCGTTCGCCGGATGATCGCGAAGGTCCGCTTCCGATCGTGAGAGAGAAGGTTCTTGACGTTTTCGAGGAGAAAGGCCCGAGGCCTCTTCGCCTCGATGATGCGAGCCACGTCGAAGAACAGGGTGCCCTGGGTCTCGCATTCGAATCCGTGGGGACGGCCGAGGGCATTCTTCTTTGAGACGCCCGCGAGACTGAAGGGCTGACAGGGGAACCCCCCGACCAGGACGTCGTGATCGGGAATGTCGTCGACGGGCACTTTGGTGATGTCGCCTGACACGGCGTGGCCATCGCGCGGGAAATTCGTTTCGTAAGTCCGCTTGCTGTAGTCGTCCCATTCGCTGGTGAAGACGCATTCTCCGCCGGCGGCTTCAAAGCCGAGGCGCATGCCGCCGATACCGGCGAAGAGATCGATAAAGCTGAAGGCGCCGGTGGACCCGTCCGATGGTGTGGAGTGGAAAACGATAATGACATTGTGTCATGACGGACGTCCTCACAGCGGCGCAACGCAGCTACAACATGTCGCGTATCCGGGGCAGCCACACGGCGCCCGAGATGCGTGTGCGCAGGTTGCTGCATGAGATGGGATTCCGTTATCGGCTGCACGGCAAAGGACTACCCGGAAAGCCGGACCTGGTGTTCGCGGGCGCACGAGCGGTTCTTTTCGTGCACGGATGCTTCTGGCACATGCATCGCTGCAAGTACGGCAAGCCTGTGCCCGCTACGAATGTGTCGTTCTGGGCCGAAAAGCGACGGGGAAATGTGGAGCGGGACAAACGGAACCGGACTGCGCTGCGGAAAGATGGCTGGCGGGTCTTCGAAGTTTGGGAATGTCAGACGCGCAACGCGGAGAATATGGTCGCGAAGCTCGAACCGCTGATCCGGTTCCTGCGATCCGCTTACTGAAAGAGCACTGGCCGCGAATCGCTGCCTGAATAAGAAACCAGCATCAGCAGCGTGGCGCCGCTCTGCAGCTTCAGGTTGGCGTGCGGCACGGCGGAGCCAGGTTGGTTCAGCGAAACCGTAAGGGTTCCTATCGTATTCGAAACATTCGCGGAGAGCAGGGCCGCCGGAATCGTCAGCGTCCCGGCGCTGGCCGCGGCGGTGCAATTAACCGGGGGGCCGGTGCTGCCTCCGAGGTTCAGAAATACCGTGGCCGCGGGGTCGAACGACGCACGGTTCCAGCTGATCGTCAAATCCTGAGCTCGCTTGACGACTACCGGCGCTCCGCCATTGAGCTGCAAACCCGAAGGCAGAGTGAAAGGGAAGGATGACGGCAAGAGATCTTTTCCGCCGCCTGATCGCCAGGTCCAGACACCACCCGGAATAGACGTCGCTGGATTATTGATCGCTCCATCCGTGGATGGTGGCGCACTCCAGGAGAAATAGCCTGCATTGCCGGGGAGCGCGAGTGTGGCGGCAGAGTTTTGGAGGGTTATCGATGCGCCGATATCGGGCAATGGGGGCACCGTGCCGCTGAAGTCGCCATTTCGAAACACGGCGATAGCGGCGGCGTTTGAAGGCGTGGCGACACAGCCAGGGGCTGGCGCGAACGGAGGAAAGTATGCCGCGATCCCGCTGGCATCGATAGAGCTGAGCCTCATGCCGGCCGATTCGGTTCGGGAGGCGACGGTGGACGTTACGACGGTGAGTGCAGTTGTGAGGCTGATCTCACCGTTGGCGAGAGAGCCTCCATTGTCCAGCGTTTTCATGTCGTCCAGGGAGAGTTGCCACGGGTGCCTGCAGGGGGAACCATCAGACGTCTTGCTGATGGTCGTCGTAAGGGTGGTTTGGTTAACCGTGATGTTTACGGGGATGTAGCAGCCGTCCGGCACGCTCGCGGGGATCGGGATCAGAATTTGATCGTGGCCCGCCTGGGTCGGATGCGGGCCGGCGGCCAGAACCGGCGCGGCGATTCCGCCGATTGTCGCGGTGACAGTCGAGCCGTAGCCAAGTCCGGAGCCGGTGAGGAAAAGAGTCTGACCGGGCTGCGCAGGCGTTGTCAGACCGACGGTGGCGAGTGATCCGTCCGCGGCGATGGTTTGCGCGACAGCCGGTCCGCCGAGGCCGGTACGGAAGAAGGCGAAGCTGGATTGAACGACGTTGACGAGCGTCCACTGGGTCGGCTGATCGTCGATCTTGTAGAGCAGTTCCGCGCCGCCCAGAGGTATGCCGGCGGGAACGACGAACGTGATCGCACCGGCGACGGCGGTGATGACCGTGACGGGGATGGCTGAGGTTGAGCCGACCGGGCGGATCGAGAGCGCGGCCGTCACCGGAAGCGCAGTCGTTACAGGGGACTGACCGGAAATTACGGAAATTACCTGCGCGAAATATGAAAGAACCGCGAGCATCCGTGGCGCGATGATATTTGAACCGGCGAACGGAGAGAGGAACAGAGACACCGGGCCAAACCCCTCGGTGAGGACGGGTCCCGACACATAAGCAATGTTCGGCGCGAGTAAGAAACTCTGTTGCTGGTACAGCGCGGCATTCTGCACGACGCCGACCTGCGCGCGCAGTGCGAAAGTCACGGTCAACGCAAGGGCAACGAAACGGCAGGATCTCATTTGAAGTCCACCGGACGTGAGTCGCTGGCTGCCCATCGAACAATCATCAGGAGGGGCGAGCCCGCCGAAGCGTTGAACTGAGAGTCAGGTAAACCGGGACCGTTCTCGCTCACCGAGAGCGACAAACTTCCGATCGCTCCGGCGTTAAATTGGACGAGCAGGTTCGACGGCAGAGTGATCGTTCCGGCTTGCGCGGGCACGGTGCAGGAGAGGATCGGGGTGCCCGGATAGGAGGCAATTAATGAGAGCCGCGCGGTGGCAGCCGAATCGAATCCGGAGCCATCCCAGGAGACGGTCTGATTCCGGGTGCGGTCGAACGTGAGTGGAGCGCCTCCCGAGATCTGCACAGGGGGTGGCAAAGTGAAACCAAGTGACGATGTTGGAAAGACGGTTCCCGCGGACACAGTCCAGGTCCACTTGCCTCCCGCGAGGACCGGAGGCGGCAGCGCACTGAGTGGAGAATCAGGAGACGGTGGGCTGGCCCACGGCAGAGTGAGCGTCGATGCCCCATTATTCAGCGTGGACGGTCCAATAGCCGCTGGATCGAATAGACTGGCGAAAATCGTGCCGGAGCTGCCGCTTGACGTGCTGCACGACTGCGTGGGGTTCGGAAAAGTGAAGAATGCGGCCATGTCCGCCGCGGCAAGGCTTGGGAACAGGACCTGCGCATTTTCCGCGTAGGATGCACGATCGGAAGACGGAGCCTGGATCGCGGTAGAAAGCGTGAGCTCAGCGGTTTGAATGGAGCCGCCGCTGTCGAGGAGTTTCATCGCGTCGAGCGAAAAATCAAAGGGGTGGCGACATGGAAGTCCGTCGGAGGTCTTGCTCAGGAACGATATGAGCGCCCGCGTGCCGTAGGCGATCGTCAGAGGCACGTAACAACCGTCGGGAGTGCCGGGGGCTATCTGGAAGTTGATCTGGTTCAGGCCAGGCTGCCCCGGCGCTGCCCCGGCGTAGAGCACGGTTTGGGCGACGCCTCCCAACGTGACGCCGATGGCGCTCTGTGGGGTTGCGCCGAGTCCTGTTCCCCAGAGAACCACGGCCTGCCCAGGCTGCGCGGGGGTGGCGAGGCCATTCAATGTGGCAGTGCCATCCGGTTGGATATTTTGCGCAAGGAGGGGTCCGGCGGGGGCCGTACCGAAGAGCGAAAGGCTTGCCGGCACTATCGAAATACGGCTCCATTGAGTCGCCTGATTGCCGGGCTTGTAGATGACTTCCGCATCACCCGACGGCGTATTCAGAGGGACGACGAAGGTGATGGTGAATGGAGCGACGCTCAGCACCTGTGCCGGAATGGGGGTAGTCGAAGCAGCAGGCAGGATCGACACCGTGGCCGACGCCGGAATTGAAGACGCTGGAGAACTGAAGTTGACGGTCGCGATAGACCCGGCGGCAAGCAATCCTGGCGTGGCTCCCAGGTTTGCGGGGCTTGTCTGCGCAGCCGCAATTGCCGCGATTAAAACGAAAAAGAGTGCGATGCGCAAGATCCTTATCTTCTCATTACAGGACTTGCCTGTAGTAGTCCTCGTATCGCGGGATGATTTTGTCGCTGCAGAAACGTGTCGAAGCGGTGCGGCGGCCAGCGACGGCCATGCGCGAGTGGAGAGCTTCATCCGTGACCAACTCGGTCGCGCGTGCGGCGAGGCGCGGGATGTTGCCAACTTCTTCGAGGAATCCGTCAACACCGTCGGTGATGAGCTCCGGGATGCCGCCAACGCGTGTTGAGACCGCAGGGACTCCGCAGGCCATAGCTTCGAGCGCGGCTAATCCGAAGGACTCCATCTCGCTTGGCATCAGGATCACGTGCGCGAGGCGGATCAGCCTTTCGACATGATTCTGCTTGCCGAGAAACTCGATGTGGTCTTTGACGCCGAGGGTCCAGGCGAGGTGCTCGGCAGGTCCGCGGTCGGGTCCGTCGCCGACCATGAGCAGGCGCACGTTCGCGTGTTTGCGAACCTCCGCGAGGATGCGAATGCAATCGAGCACGCGCTTGACCGGGCGGAAATTCGAGAGATGGATGAGCAGCTTCTCGCCATTGGGGGCGAATTCCTGGATGCCTTTGCGTTCGGGGTCGGGCTTGTAGGTATCGCAGTTGACGAAGTTGTGGATGACGCGGATTTCGTTGTCGACGCCGAAGACTTCGATGGTCTCACGCTTGAGATCTTCGCTAATGGCGGTGATGCCATCCGATTGCTCGATTGAAAACTTCGTGATGCTGAAGTAAGAGCGGTCGACGCCGACGAGCGTGATATCGGTGCCGTGCAGGGTGGTAACGAAGGGAAGACGGCGGGCGTTTTCCTTGAAGGCGGCAGTCATCTGGCGTGCGAGAAGCGCGGAGATCGAGTGGGGAATCGCGTAGTGAACGTGCAGGAGATCGAGGTTATAGCTCTGTGCGACGTCGGCCATGCGCGAGGCGAGAGCGAGCGAGTAGGGCGGGTATTGGAAGAGCGGGTAGTTGGAGACTTCGACCTCGTGGTAGTGGATGCGCGGGATGTTGGGGTCGAGGCGGATGGGGTTTGAGTAAGTGATGAAGTGGACGTCATGGCCGCGATTGGCGAGCTCGAGGCCGAGCTCCGTCGCGACGATGCCGCTGCCGCCGTAGGTGGGATAGCATGTGATGCCGATTTTCATGGTTTTGTGTGGGGCGGGTTGGTAACCTGCCTGGGCGTTGAAGCGGGATCGTGGGGGCCGAATGCTCGCCGCTTGAGACCTGTGGCTGCGAAAGGGGAGGCCGATTGCCAATCGGCCCTACATGGCTTCGCCGGCCTGTAGTAGAACTGGCTGGGGTTTGGATTGAGTGGATCCGAATACGGCCTGATCATGGGCCTGATTAATGGATGTAGAGGTAGAGGGTATGGCTTCGGCCTTCTCCGTCGTCGGGGATGGTTACGGTTTTGACGGGCGTCCAGCCGCCGATGGTGAAGTCGTGGGCGACGATGCGGGTACCCTTCTTCACGGTGGCGTCGAGAACAGGGCGAACTTTGAGGTTGGATTCCGGCAAGAGGTAAACGGTAATCAGGTTGGCGGAGGAGTAATCCTGCTTGAGGATGTCTCCGTCGATGATGTGGGCGGTCTTCTGCAGACCCAACTGGCGGATCTTCGCGGTACTGGACTGCACGAGATCGTTATCGAGCTCCACCCCGGTGGCGTCGGCATGATATTTGCGCGCGGCCATGATGACGATACGTCCGTCACCGCTGCCGAGGTCGAACATTTTTTCGCCGGCCTTGAGTCCGCCGAGATCGAGCATGCGTTCGACGATGGACTCGGGGGTCGGGTAGTAGGGGGCGAGCTTCTCACCGGTCTGCTGTTGGGCAAAGAGCGTACTGGCAGCGAGCAGAAGTATTCCCGAGCGCATTTCTTACTCCATGACCGCGGACCAGCCGCGGCGTGAAAGATCCCAGAAGATGATGGCGGCCGCCAGGATCGCTGCTGCAAAGAATGCGAAGCCTGTTCCGTAATCCTTCAGGATGATTTTACCGATACCGAAAAGCGCGCCGTAAATCAGAACGCAGCCGGCGAGCCAATCGAGAAGGTTCCACCCTAGATCGCTCGATCCTTTGACTTCGGGCGCGAGGCGGGCGACCGGGCTCCATCCGAAGACAGACGGCCGCACACGCCGGTAGAAGCCGAGGAGTGTGGCATCGGTTTCAGGCGCTGTGAGGAAAGTCGCGGCCAGCCAGACGACGGTGGTGAAGGCGACCGTGATGAGGATGAGATGCGCGAACTGGATGGGGTCGTCGCTATCCAGGTGGAAAACGGTCTGCAATGCGAACGACGCCGCGAATGCCGCGGCCATGGCCGAGACTTCGCTCCACGCGTTGATGCGCCACCAGTACCAGCGGAGGATCAGGACGCTGCCGGTGCCGGCTCCGGTAACGAGGAGAAGCTTCCACGCGCCGGCGATCGAATCCATGTAGTGGGTGATGACGGCGGAGACGATGGTAAGCCCGACGGTTGCGAGCTGCGAGGCACGGACATAGTGACGATCGGGCGCGGAAGTCTTGATGAAGCGGCGATAGAAATCGTTGACGAGGTAGCTGGCGCCCCAGTTGAGCTGTGTGCCCACGGTCGACATGAACGCCGCGGCGAAGGCAGCGACCATCAGTCCGCGCAGTGATGCCGGCAGGTAGTCGATCATGACGCGGACGTAGCCGGTCTCGGGATCCTGCAAGTGGGGATAGAGGATGACGGACGCCATCCCGACAACAACCCATGGCCAGGGACGCAGCGCGTAGTGAGCGATATTGAACCACAGGGTTGCAAGCAGGGAGTTGCGTTCGTCTTTCGCGCTGAACATACGCTGCGCGACGTAGCCGCCTCCGCCGGGCTCGGCTCCGGGATACCAGGTGGCCCACCAATTCACGGCAATGTAGACGAAGAAGGTGACGGCGGGCATCCAGACGGAATGGAGATCGGGAACGAAGCTGAGGAACGGGCTGCCATCGCCGCCGAGTTTCGCTTTCATGGCGTCGACGCCGCCGACGGCGCGGACGGCTTCCACGCCGAGGACGATCACCATCGTCATCTTGATGGCGAACTGAAAGAGGTCAGTGACGAGGACGCCCCAGAGTCCGGAAAGCGTCGAAACGAACGATGTCAGAGCGATGATGGCGATGACAAGCCAGAGGGCCTGGTCCTTCGAAATACCGAGGACGAGGGTCAGGATTTTGACCATCGCGAGATTGACCCAGCCGAGAATGATGCAGTTCATCACGACGCCGAGATATACGGCGCGAAAGCCGCGCAGAAACGCGGCGGGCTTTCCGGAGTAGCGAAGCTCGGCGAGCTCGATATCGGTGGTCATGCCGGAGCGGCGCCACAGCCGGGAGAAGAGGAAGACGGTGAGCATGCCGCTCGCGACCATGTTCCACCAGAGCCAGTTGCCGGCGATGCCGTTGCGAGCGACGAGTCCGGTGACGACGAGAGGGGTGTCGGCGGCGAAAGTGGTGGCCACCATCGACGTACCTGCCAGCCACCAGGGAACATTCCGGCCCGAGAGGAAGAATTCGGTGGTGTTGGATCCAGCTTTGCTTTTGTAGTAGAAACCGATTAACAGGTTAAAGAGAAAATAGGCGGCGATGATTGACCAATCGACTGTGGTGAGCTTCACGCCCGAGCACCCGGATTTTCAACCGAGCGTGTTGGAAAGCCTGTGGAAAAGATGACTGAACTGTGCGAATTGTTGCGATTTGCAACCTCTTCGTAACAAATTGCACCGGCGTTCAGCACTCTGCTGATAGTCCACGTAAACGATTGATAAAAAAGCATATTATCTGCTTTATAACTTGAATTCCGCAGGACTAGACCCAGGCTTTTTCCAAGGGTACTGTTTTTGCGCAAAGCTCACACGAATTCCCATCGGCGTAGTAGCTTGCTTCGAGCCGCGCGAGGTGTAGCAGCGGCAGCTCTCCGAAATCGCGGGTACGCGGATTTGGCTGGTAGATGACCACCGCGATCGCCATCACAATTGCGCCATAGCTCTCGATCAGGGCTTTCAATTCGCCAAGCCTCGTGCCGGAGCGAAGGATATCGTCGACGATGACGACATGTTCGCCTGGCTGAGGCTCGATGAACTGGCGGAAACGGAGCGGATTATTGTCCGAATCGCGCTCGGCCCAATATACGCGCTTAGCCTGGAGGGCTTCACAGACACCGTAGGCGACGGGAAGGCCTCCGGTCGCGGGCGCAACGATCGAGAGTTCGGGGACGACGGCCCGAATTTCCGGATTGGCGCGCAGGAGCCGGCTGAGCCCGACGCTGAACATTTTCGCGTACTGGTAATAGCGCATCGCGAGCGGAACCTGGAGGTATTCGTTCGAATGCAGTCCGTTGGGATATGCGAAGTGGCCTTCGCGCAGGGCTCCGGTGTCGCGAAGGATGCGGAGAACTTCGTCGTGGGTGGGCAGCAAATGCATAGGGTTTTGGAAGCGGTCGCCATTCAAAGGATAGAGGAAAAGAGGCGGGATTTGTGCAAACGGCGAAAATCAGGTGACGCGGGGAAGGGCGGATGCTAGAATGTGAACTTCGGGCGCGTAGCTCAATTGGCAGAGCAACTGACTCTTAATCAGTAGGTTGTAGGTTCGATTCCCACCGCGCTCACCATT
>DATAZF010000026.1:0-14302 GCA_036272235.1 Bryobacteraceae bacterium
GCCCACCGAAGTGAAAGCGAGGCTCGACCGCGGCGACAAGTTCCAGTTCATCGATGTGCGCGAACCGCACGAATTCCAGATATGCCGCATCCCCGGCACTACGCTGATCCCGCTTGGCGATCTGCCGAAACGTGTGGGCGAGCTGGATCCGGATGCCGAGCTCATAGCGCACTGCAAGAGCGGCGTCCGTAGCGGTAAAGCGGTCGATTTCCTTAAGCAGGCCGGCTTCAAAAACGCCCGCAACATGAAGGGCGGCATCGTTGCCTGGAGCGACAAAGTCGACCCGTCCGTCCCCAAATATTGATACTGATGGCGCCAGCGATCCTTATCGCTGGCGCTTGACAACCCTTAAACACCTGTTTTAATCTTCTGTTTTAACCTGTAGTCAGATTTGCAAATCGGCCATTCCTTCGGGCAGGATAGTATCCTGTCCACCGATTACCGTCGGTGCCATCTCCCATGAGTGCCAAACCATCCGGACCGCCACGAAAACCTCCTTCCGCCGGCTTGTTGCTGCTTCTCAAGCCGTACCGGCCCATGATCGCCGGGCTCGTCGCGCTGACCATCGTCGGCAACGGCCTCAACCTAGTCGTCCCCAAGCTCATCTCGCACGCCATCGACTCTTACACGCAGGGACACTTCGACCGCAACACCATCGTCATCGAGTTCCTCGTTGTCGCGCTGCTGGTCTTCATACTGACCTACGGACAGAGCCTCGTTCAGACGTGGGCCGCCGAACGCGTCGCCAAAGACCTGCGCACCAAAGTCGCCGCCAAAATCTCCGTTCAGTCGTTCGGATGGGTCGAGCAACTCACGCCCGCGAAGCTTCTGACGAACCTTACCTCGGACGTCGACGGCGTGAAAGTCTTCGTCTCCCAGGCCATCGCGTCCATTATTTCGTCGCTCTTCCTGATCGTGGGCGCGAGTATCCTGCTGCTCTCGATCAACTGGAAGCTTGCCCTGGGCGTTCTCGGCGTGGTCCCGTTCATCGCCATCACATTCCAGCTCGTGCTGCGCAAAGTCCGCACGTTGTTCCGGCGATCGCAGGAGGCGATCGACTGGCTCAATCGCGTCATCAACGAGAGCATCCTCGGAGCCGCTTTGATCCGGCTGATGAATACGCAGCAGATCGAATACGGCAAGTTCCTTGAAGCCAACACCGAAGCTCGCGATCTCGGCTTGACGATCCTCTACCTCTTCGCGACCCTGATTCCCGCCATTACCCTTTCCGTCAACGTGGCAACGGTTGTAATTCTCTGGCTCGGTGGACACTTCGTCATCGGCGGCACCATGACACTGGGTGAGTTCACTGCGTTCAATTCGTATCTCGCGATCCTGATTTTCCCCATCATCCTCATCGGCTTCATGAGCAACGTCATCGCGCAGGCCTCCGCCTCCTACATGCGGATCGGCGCCGTGCTTGCCGCGCCCGACCCGCAGAAGACCGGCCACATCGTGACGGAACTCCAGGGCGATGCCGGCTTCGCCAATGTTTCTCTTGCTTACGGCCAGAAGCCGGTGCTCAAAGACGTCTCGCTCACGGTCAAAGCCGGAACCAAAACCGCCATCATCGGGCCCACCGCCGCCGGTAAAACCCAATTACTCTATCTCCTCATCGGCCTGCTGAAGCCGTCATCAGGAACCGTCACCTACGACGGCCAGCCCATCGACGAATATGACAAGGAGGCCCTGCATCGCCGCGTCGGCTTTGTCTTTCAGGACAGCGTGATCTTCAATCTCACGCTCCGTGAAAACATCGCCTTCAGCACTGCAGCCGGCGAGCAGGATATCTCGAAAGCCATTGCTACGGCCGAGCTCGACGACTTCATCGCCGCCCTTCCGCAGGGTCTTGAAACCGTCGTCTCCGAGCGCGGCACCAGCCTCTCGGGTGGGCAGAAACAGCGCGTGATGCTGGCCCGCGCGCTGGCGCTGAACCCCCGCGTGCTGCTTCTCGATGACTTCACAGCGCGGGTCGACGCTACCACCGAACGCACCATTCTCGACAATGTCCACCGCAACTACCCGGGCATTACTCTGATCTCGGTCACGCAGAAGATCGCCTCGGTCGCCGACTACGACCAGATCGTTCTCCTCATGGAAGGCGAAGTTCTCGCCGTCGGAACCCACAAACAACTGATGGAGACATCAACGGAATATGTCCAGCTCTACGACTCCCAGCGCAGCACCAGCCACTACGAAGTACACGCTTAGCGTCGCCACCGCTGCGCGTTCGCAGAAGCGATCGTTTCGGGAATCGACCGCGAAGTTTCTCCCGCTCTTCGCGACCGAGAAGCGCCCCTTCGCCGCGGCCGTTGCCGCTATCCTGCTCAGCTCGATGGCCAGTCTGGTCGCACCCATCCTGATCATCCGCACAATCGATTCCGATATCCGCCTGAAGAATACGCACGGTCTCATGACCTCGGCACTCATGGTCCTGGCCATCTATGTCACCGGCGCCATCGCGAGTTACGTCAATGTCCGCACCATGGGCGCGGTGGGCAGGAGAGGCCTCTTCCATTTACGCAACGCGCTCTTTCTGAAGCTGCAGGAATTGCCCGTCGCCTTCTTCAATCAGAACAAGGCCGGCGACCTGATTTCGCGCCTCAACAACGACACCGACAAGCTGAATCAGTTCGTCGCGCAGTCGCTCATGCAATTCGTCGGAAGCACGGTTCTCATCACTGGCGCGGGGATCTTCCTCCTCAGCCTGAACATCAAACTTGGCTTCGCCGCACTCGTGCCCGCGCTCGGCGTTGTCCTGCTCACTCGCGGCACCAGCGGCTGGATCAAGCGCCGCAACATGGCGAGTCTGCAGTCGCTCGGCGGCATGAGCTCCGAAGTACAGGAGAGCCTGAACAACTTCAAAGTAATCGTCGCGTTCAACCGTGTCGACTACTTCCGCTGGAAATTCAACACCGCCAACGAAAAGAATTTCGCGGCTTCCGTTTCGGCCGGCTATGCCAACAACATCTTCATGCCGCTCTACGGTCTGTCGTCCCATCTCGCGCAGCTGTTTGTTGTCGCTTACGGGATCTACCTGATCGAGGCCGGCCAGGTCACGATCGGCCTCCTCATCGGCTTTCTGCTCTACGTGAATAACTTCTACGGACCCATGCGGCAGCTCGCCGCCGTCTGGTCCTCGTTCCAGCTTGCCATGGCTGGCGTCGACCGTATCTCGGAAGTGCTGGCTCTCGAATCGAACATGCCGGTGATCAAAGCCGCGGCCCCGGTGGCGTCAAATTCGGTACTTTCGTTCCGCCAGGTCTGGTTCAAATACCCCGATGGGAAGGAAGTTCTGCGCGACGTCAGTTTCGAGATGGAACGTGGCAAGGCCTACGCGCTTGTCGGACCCACCGGCGGTGGCAAGACCACCACGGCCAACCTGATGGCCCGCCTCTACGACCCCACCCAGGGATCGATTCTGCTCCACGGCCGCGACATCCGTTCCTACACCCCCGAAGAACGCGCCCAAAGGATCGGCTTCATCCTGCAGGACCCGTTCCTCTTCGGCGGGACCGTGCGCGACAATATCGTCTACGGAAATGACCCATACAAGAATCACAGCAGCCAGGAACTTGCCGGTGTGTTGGAAGCGGCAAACCTCTCGACCCTGATCTCGCGCTTCTCCGAAGGACTCGACACCGTAGTCACCACCAGCGGCAACAGCATCAGCCTCGGCCAGAAGCAGCTCATCGCCTTTATGCGCGCGGCGCTTCGCAAACCCGAACTCCTGATCCTCGACGAAGCCACCGCCAATATCGACACCGTGACCGAGGAGCTTCTCCAGGAAATTCTCGACAAGCTTCCGGCCTCCACGACGCGCGTTATCATCGCGCATCGCCTGAACACCATCGACAATGTCGATCAGATCTTCTTCGTGAACTCGGGGGAAATCACGCTCGCCGGATCGATGGAGCATGCTGTGGATATGCTCCTCCACGAAAAGCGCGCCAGTTAATTCGTTCCGCCAGGCGGTTTCGCCTCACACCGTCTGCGCAACTGCCGTACCGTCTGCGCAAATCGCCAGGATCACCGCTCCCAGGTCCAGAAAATCGGTGAGCTGAAACGGCTTCTGCCTGTAAACCGCCCCAAAACTCGCTATCTTTTCCCTGTCTTTCGGGCTCGCGAGACCGCTCAACACCACGACATGCACATGCGAGAGTTCAGGCGATTGCCTGATCGCCCCCAAAATCGCCACACCGTCGAAATGCGGCAAGTGCAAATCAAGCAGGATGACGCAAGGATCCGGCGACTTCCCTTCACCTGCCTGATCCCGGATAAATCGGAGCGCGTCCTGCCCTGTTTGCAGGACTTCCAGGTGGTAGTCTTTTTTCTGCGCATCGAGAGCAAGGCGCAACAGATTAATATCCGCCGCGTTGTCGTCGATAACCAGAATTCTTGCTGCACTCATGGTGCCTCCTGCGTATCCCAGTGCACTTTTGAGGCCAGGCATTGAGAGGATGGACTGTTGTTTATTGCAGAATCGGCAGCGACCGATAATCCGGCGGCACGAACAAGCTTCCCTGTGTCGTCCCTTCCGGCGCGATCGTCTTCAGAGCCCGGCCCAGCCCCGCTGCGATCGGCTCCCCTCTTAGTGCGAGATCAAACAGCCGCGCCACTTCTTTCACCTGTTTTTCAGATTCGTGTGCGAACTCGAGCCGGAAGTGCCGGATCCCCGCCGCCCGCCACAGTTCCAGATGCGAACTCGCTTCCTGTGCCTCCGCACCGAACACCGTATTCCTGCATCCCACGTCCGCCATCACCGGGTGGGAGCGGCCCGCATGGTCCCGCAGGTCGACGCGATGCTTCTCGCATGGGCGCCCGCAATCCTTGTAGCTCGTGCCCTCCGACAGGAACCGGCAGAACACGCAGTGCTCGGTATGGAAGACCGGCAGGTGCTGATATGCGATCGCTTCGATGTTCTCCGCTCCCGCGTCGCGCGCCAGTTCCGCCACCTGCGCGGCGTTCAGATCATGCGTCGGAGCGAGCCGCGTGACGCGCTTGAGATATTCCATGGCGGAAAGCGAGTTCGCCGCGTTCAAACTGAAATCGCCGATCAGCGCCGGATGTTCGCGCCCCTCGAGCGCCTGCAGAATCCCGGTCGACCGCACCAGAATCTCGCACTCCAGACTCAAGAGGAAATTCAGGATCTTCGCCTCGCCCGGTTTTAAGACACGCGGACCGGCCACCCGCGCCACAATCCCACTCGCCTTCACTTTCTGAATCGAAGGCCGCAGCCCATACAAATCCAGATAGTCAAGCGTGATGCTGGCAGGCCGCGCTTCAATCGCGGCTTCCAGTTGCTCCCCGGTCCGCACCAGCAAATGCAACTCAGGTAGCACCGGGGATATTGTCGCCGGTGATTTTCCCGCGGAGCTGAAACTGTATCCCGCTGCAATCACTCGCCCGCGCCGTGCCCCCTGCAACTCCGCAAGCCGCTCCACTGCCTCCCGCCGCATCTGATTCAACATCGACACCGGAGCAAACGGCGAACCCTCAACATCAAACGAAACCTCGCCCAACACGTAGGCCGTCCCACCCAACCGCCCAAACTGTTCCTGCACCATTTCAATCGAAATCGCCCGATTCTGCGCCACGCCCAATACTGCATCGGACTTCACCACAACCCGCACATCGCCCAGCGTCCATTCCGCTACCAGCACCGCAGCCTCGCGCGCTGTTACCCGGACGCATACCGTTTGCCGCTGCACCGGCGACGTCGCTTCAGTGAACGGCCGCGCCGCCTGCGTCACATTCGGATCGTCGGTTCTCCACACCAGATCGCCCGCGCGTATCCGCTCGAACCGTACCGCGCGATTCCCGAATCGCAGTTCCACGCGTCGCCCGCGGCGCGTTACTTCATAAACACGTCCCCCTTCCTCGTCCTCGCCGGGGCTCCGCCAGTCCGCCGCATCGAACACCAGCCCGTCGCCTTCTTTCAACGGCGCAATCGTGTCGGCCTCCAGCAATTCCACCTGAACCGAATCGACGCAAGTCTCGACCACGCGCCCCATCAACACCCCCCGATGCCGCGGTGCGCGCCCCTGCACGACCTTCTGATGATTCGTCCCCGTCACGAAGTACGGACCCAGCCCGCGCGAATACACCTGCTCCAGCAGCAATTCCGCTTCGGGCCTCACGGGCCGCGCCGCGCCGGCCCACGCGTCATCCACCGCTTTCCGATAAGCCTGCGTCGTAAGCGCGACATATTCCGCGTCCTTGTATCGCCCTTCGATCTTCAGCGCCGAAACGCCGGATGCCACGATCTCCGGAATCTCGCGCAGCGTATAGAGATCGCCTGGCGACAACAGATATCGCGCATCGCCGAGCGGCTGCTGCGCGCCATCGACCATCAAGTCGTAGGGAAGCCGGCAAGCCTGTGCGCACTGTCCACGGTTCGCGCTGCGGCCGCCCCACGCTTCCGAAGAAAAACATTGCCCCGAATATGCCACGCACAGCGCACCATGCACGAACATCTCAATCGGACAACCCGTCTGCTCACGTATCGTCCGCACCTCTGCCAGCGACAACTCCCGCGCCAGTGTTACCCGGTCCGCCCCGAAAGCCTGCGCAAAGCGGACGCCTTCCGCATCCGTAATGCTCATCTGCGTGCTCGCGTGCAGTTCGACATCGGGAGCGATCCCGCGCAGCAGCCGCAGGATCCCGAGGTCCTGCACGATCAGCGCATCCGCGCCCGCCTCGACAATCGCCGCCCCAACGCGCGCGGCTTCATCCAGCTCATGTTCGAAGATCAACGTATTGAACGTGACGTAACCCCGCACGCCGCGCCGGTGCAGGGTCCGCATCACTTCCGGCAGCTCTTCGAGCGAAAACCCGACCTTGGCCCGCGCTGTGAAATGTTTCAGCCCGAAGTAGACTGCGTCCGCGCCGGCCTCGATCGCAGCGCGTAACTGCGGCCAATACCCAACTGGACTCATCACCTCAGGTTTTTTCGGGAACACGTCTCTCTCAATGTAGGCCAGGCTGGCATCCTGCGCGGAGTTGGCAACCCCGCTGGTCGGGTAAGCCGACGACTCCTACCAGCGTAGCGCCCCGGACCCACTGCTGCCGGCGATGAATGCGGACAAAGGACAAAATCGCGTCTTCATCGGCGTTCATCTCCGGCTTGAAAAGATTTCCTATTTCTCCCCCTTCAGCTCGGTCGAATCTCCCCACACGGTGGTATCGCCCCACACGGTCGTATCACCCCAGACTGTCGTATCGCCCCAGACCGTCGTGTCTCCCCAAACCGTCGTATCGCCCCAGACCGTGGTGTCTCCCCATACGGTCGTCGTGCCGACAACAGCGCCGCCCCAGACAACCGACGTGCCCCAGGTGCTTGACGCATCCCAAACAGTGGGCGCTCCAGTCCAGCCATTGAGCGAGTTGGTATCAGCCAGCGTTACGGCGCCTGTGGTTGCGTTCCAAATTGCGGTCGGCGAGTCTGCGCTGCCGAGAGCGAGGTGGGTATCGTTCAGCGCGGCCCAGATATCGAGATAACCGGCGCCGACGGTGAAGAGGTCGTATTGGCTGGTGTAAGTGATCCCGGTCGCCGGATCGGTTACCGAGCTCGAAGTGGGAAACGTTTTGGTTGCCGTCAACATAAGCCGGGCTTTGACCTGGTCGGGGGTCAGGCTGCCGTCTTTTTGGATGAGGAGCGCGGCTGCGCCCGACACCATGGGCGTCGCCATACTGGTTCCACTCAGGCTGTAATACTGCGTCGAGGCGCCTGTCCCCCCCGGCCGGTAGTAGGACATGGGCACCGCCAGCCCGTCCGCCACCGCAGTTGCATAGAGCGTCGAGCTCGGAACAGCCAGCGAGATAATTCCGTTGCCGGGCGCGACGAGATCCGGCTTCACGATGTGGTCTATACCGGTCGGCCCTTTGGAGCTGTAGCTGGCCACCAGATCGTCGGCGCGATTGACCGTGCTCTCGTCTTTCATGGCGCCAACGGTGATCACATATGGATCGTTACCGGGCGCGCCGATTGTCCCGTAACCATTGTTTCCGGAAGAATTGTCGCGGCCTTCGTTACCCGCCGCGACGACCACCACAATTCCGTTATTCCAGGCATATTCGGCGGCCTGGCAAAGCGGATCCTGCTGATAGCTTTCAAACACAGGACGGCCTACCGAAAGGTTAATCACCCGAATGTTGTAGGTCGACTTCAGCGCCACAGCCTCTTCGATGGCCGCGATCACCTGACTGTCGGAACCCGCACCGGTGCCGTCGAGAACCTTGAGGTTCACGATCGAAGCATTCTGGGCCATGCCTTTGAACGTATGGGTATCGTTGGGGCCGCTGGACTGGCTGCCGTTACCGGCGACGATGCCGGCCACATGAGTGCCATGTCCGTAGTCGTCGTCGGTTCCTGCTCCCGGCACGAAGCTCTGGTTGTAGACGACGCGGCTGGCGCCGGAGGTCTGGTGAAGATCCGCGCGATCGGAAACGCCGCTGTCGATGACGGCAATCCCGATCCCCGCGCCTGTGAATCCGTAGTTATAAGCCGTGTCAGCATGCACAGTGGGATTGGCATACTCCAGGCGGCCGACGACCGGGCGATCGGGTGAAATGTATAGAACACGGGGATCCTGCGCGAGAGCCGGCAGAGCAGAGGCAGGAACCGAATAAACTGCGCTATTGACGGATTTCAGGACACGTTGCAGTGTGCCCCCTTTAGCCGCGACAGTTGAATGGACGGCCGCCGACGGCAGCGACGAATAATGGATGATGACTTTCACCGTTCCCGCTTTGGGCAGATCGGGCGCGGTCTTCTGCGGGGATGCGGAATATGCCGGAATGCCCGCTATCAGCACCAGCACCCCAGTCGATACGGCTTTGGTTATTGACGTTTTTAGAATATTTCTCACCAGTTGCGCTCCTTGATAATTGCCCGGATTACTCGGCCGGGCGCAGTTGTTCGTATGACCGTCTATCGGTGGGTGTGGAACGGAACTGTAGAGCAGGTCCGGAAAAAAACAAAACTACTGCGATTTATACAAGAATGCCGAAAAATAGAAGTCAGGCGAGCGCGCGAGCGGCTGCTATGCGTGGCGGCGCGGCAGGATTTTCAGGCCGTTCTCGCGCTCGATGGCGCGCAGTTCCGCGGCGTTGAACACGCCGCACTCTTTCAGGTTCTTCACATGGTCGAGTGACGTGCGGAACGGATAGTCGGTGCCGAACACAATCTGCGAAACAGGCACGACTTTGCGCAACGCCGCCATCGCGACGGGGTTCGAAGCCTGCGCCGTGTCGTAGTAAAGCTTCGACGCCTCCGCCACGTACCCCTTCGGAAACTGCGCCGCGTATTGCGGAGTCTTCGCGAGATTCACCAGGCGTTCGATGACGAACGGCATCGTGCCGCCGGCGTGCGAAAAGATGAAATGGATATCCGGATATTTCCGCGCGGTCCCGCTGAACACCGTCCGGATGATTGCCCGGGAAGTGTCCGTGCCGTATTCGATCGCGGTGTCGGGAATCCCCGGTAGCGCGTTCCGGCAGCAGTTGGGGGACGTCGGATGCGTATAGACAACGGCCTTGCGCCGGTTCAGCTCCCCGAAAATCGGCGCGAAATACGGGTCTCCGAACCACTTGTCGCCATAGCTGGTCAGCATGCCGATGCCGTCGGCTTTCAACGTATCCAGACTGTATTCGATTTCGCGCAGGCTGGCGTCGGCGTTGGGCCACGGGAGAATAGCAAAGCTGCCGAAACGCCCGGGATGATCGGCGGCAAGTTTTGCGGCGTAGTCGTTGCACTCACGGGCGAGACGGCGGGCCGTGGCGTCGTCGACAAACGAAACGCCCGGCGTCGTGATGGAAACGATAGCTGTGGCAACGCCGGCTTTATCCATGTCTTCGAGCGATCTCTGCGGAGTCCAGTCCTTCGCGGCCGCAAGGTTCTGCCTGGCGCGCGTGAGCTCCGTTACAAAAGAGGGCGGGTAAAGATGATGATGAACATCGATAATCCCCGGCGCGGGAGCGTCTGCGGCCGATCCGGTCCGGTTCAGCAGCGCGCCCGTACCGAGTGCGGCCAACCGTCCCACGAAGGCGCGGCGGCTGGCCTTCTCTACATTCGAGTCGTTCACGCAGGGGATTATTTCAGTGCGTGAGTTTGTTGTCAACGCATACTGGCAGTGCGATTGCCTGCTACAGAGACAACGAGGGATTTTATGCCCAAATTTTCAAAGTACTTTTTATTGAACGCATTGATTCCACTACTGTTGGTGCCGGCCGGCTTGCAGGCCCAGCCGCCGCGCCAGACGATTGTTCTGCGCGACGGCCGGCAGTTGACAGGGAACGTGGTCTCCGCCGACGATCATGATGTCACTTTCCGGGAGCGCGACGGCGATCTCCGGCACTTCCGTTTCGACGAGATACAGTCGTTGAATTTTCTGGCAGACCGTGACGATGGCCGCGCGCGATATCCGGAAGCCGCGCCTGCGCCACCACCTCCTCCTCCCGCTAACGACCGGAACGACGGCAGAGTTGAAGCACGCATAATCGTTCCCGCCGGCGCGGAAGTCGCGATTCGCACCAACGAAAACATCGACTCGCGGGATGCCTCAGGATCCAGAAGCTACGCCGCGCAGGTGGATCGCGACATCGCCGATACCAACGGCAGGATCGTGATCCCGCGCGGTTCCGAAGCCTGGCTCATGGTACGCCGTGCCGGTGATAACAAGCTGTCGCTCGATCTGCAATCGCTGAATGTGAATGGACAACGATACGCTGTGGATACCGAAGACGTAACGACCCACGGACGCGAAGGGATCGGCGAAAACCGCCGGACCGGCCAGTTCGTCGGCGGCGGAGCGGCGCTCGGCGCGTTGATCGGTGCGATTGCGGGCGGCGGCAAGGGCGCGGGTATCGGTGCCCTCGCCGGAGGGGCGGCTGGCGCAGGTGCACAGGTGGCAACGCGAGGGGATCACGTACGGGTTCCGCCTGAAACAGTGCTGAATTTCCGGCTGGACACGCCGGTTCATCTGCATCCGATCAGATAAGTGCTGCAGCCACGCCTGCCCCAGACGCAAATCCCACCGGATGGTTTCGACGGAAACGTCCAGAAGGTCCGCCGGTTCCGCCGTCGGGCCACGGCGGCTATTTCGCCGCGAAGTTCTCCAGCACCGCCTTGCGCAGGAGATTCGGCGGCAGCAATCCCTGGGAAAGGATGAAGTCGTGGAACTTCAGCACATCGAACTTCGGCCCCATCGCCTTTTCCGCCGCCTGACGGATCTCGAGCAGACGCGTTAGTCCATCGAAATAGGAAACGGCCTGGCCGGGGCTGCGGAACGTAAAGCGCTCGACTTCTTCCGTGGCAAAGGCTTTCGAACAGACGACATCGTTTTCCAGCACCTGCATGGCCTGTTCCGGAGTGACTTTTCCTTCCTGCAATTCGGGGTCGAGGAAGGCGCGGGCCGACCGCAGCATCCGTAACTGGAGCGAGACCAGCTTGCCGTCGTCCGGCATGTAAGGAAGCATGAACCATTCGGAGTAGAGTCCCCAGCCTTCGACGTTGGTGCTGTTGAAGGCAAAGAGAGCGCGGGCGAGCGATACGCCTTGTTCCACCATGGCGTCGAACTGCAGCTCGTGGCCGGGGCGTGCCTCATGAGCGGTGATGGTCCAAGAGGCTGCCGCGAAGGTGAAGTCGTCGTATTTGAGAGTGGCGCCTCCCGCACCAGTGGTGGCAAGGGGCAGCACGAACGCGCCGCGCTCGCCGTGATTGTCGAGCAGCGGCGGGGGCTGCATGTGGGGCGCCGGCTGCGCTGCCGTTTCAGCCGCAGTCGCCAGTTTGATGATCGCCGGGCGCGAGGGCAGCGTGACGAGGTGCTTCGTCCGCAGGATGCCTTCGATTTCGGCGAGGCGGTGCTGGTAATGCGGGAGGACGTCGTCACCCTTCAATTGCTCTTTCTTCAACTCGCGGATGACGGAACGGTAGTCGGTGTCCTTGAAACCGCGTTCTTTTGCGACTTTGACGGCGAGTGGCTCCATCTGCGCCTGGATTTCGGAAACACTCTTGTGCGCGAGGCGCTCCAGCTCGGGGGCGGTGAAGTCCGCGCCGTAACGATCGAGGCGGCTGGCATAGATTGCCGGCGGCAGCCGAAAGTCGGAACGCGATCGCGGCAGGACTTCTTTGCGCACGAACTCGTCATAGCCGGTCAACTGCTCCTTGAGTTTTGCGTAGGCGGGCTGATATCCGGTGATCTTGTATTTTTCGAGGAGCAGGCCGATGCCGGTGATGTAGGTCGCGGTATTTTCGAGGTTTTTCTCGACTTCGATTTTTGCCGGGCCCAGCAGGTCGGAGGTCTTCAGCTTTTCCCGGAACCGTGCTTCGGCCTGTTCGATGAGCGGCGTATAGCCCGAAGTCATCCCCACGTATTTCTGCAGGCGCACGAGGGCGGTGGGACGGCGGTTCGCCGCGATTTGGTCGTCGAGCAGACTTTTCACGCCGTAGAAAATGTCGCCGGGCACGTCTTCGTAAGGCAGGAAGGCTTTTTCGTTGGCTTCGGAGTCGCGAATGTCGCGCTCGGCCGTGGCGATGAGGATTTGGAGGTCCTGTTTGACGAGAGGGTCGGTTTCTTTGGCGGCCCGGTTTTGTAGTTCCACGCGGACCTTGCGGAAATCGGCGCGCTCCTGCTCCGGCTGGCCGGCGGCAAGCGTTGAAATGCGGTCGTCCTGCCCTTTGACTCCCCGCGATGCGGCGTTTTCGGGGTTGTATTTGGTGTCGACATCGATCAGCAGTTGAGCGTTCTGATTGCTCCTGGCAACCCAGGCGGGCGGTGACTGCGCGAAGGCGGTTGTGGCGAGAAACAGAACAATGCAGCTGGGACGCATGATTTCAGAATAGCGGTAGAAAAAGAGGCCTGGCACAAAGCCGCAGTAACCTGAGTTTGATGGACTAACCTCGTGCGTCAAATTAACATCCATCAGGCCAAAACTGCTCGATACACATCTCCTGCTCTTAGCCGCTGGGAGCCCGAACGCCTGCCGGCAAGAGCGCGATCCCGGCTGAATGATTCCGCAAACGAGCTTGTCTTCAGTGCCGCCAGTTTATGGGAGATCGCGAGCAAAAGCACCTTCGGGCAGGCGGATTTTTCCGTCGATCCGCGGACGCGCCGCCGCGCTGATTGAAGGCATCACGCTTCTGACCACCGATCCAATCGCGGCCAATATCCAGTCCCGGTGGAGAAGATTTAGCGGGCGGCGCCAACCGCCGTTGGCGGTCTATTGTTCGGCAGGTACTTCCGAAGTCCCCTCCGGAAATGGCGCGGCGGTGTTGAAGCGCAGGCGTTTGCCGTCGCTCACGATGGTGATCAGCCCCTCTTCATCGGTGCGGAACACCGCGACATTTCGCTCCCGTAAAGCTTTCAGAGTCAGAGGATGCGGATGACCGTAAGTATTGTCGAAGCCATCCGAGATAATCCCGAATGCGGGCCGTTCGGCATCGAGAAGTGCCGGCGTGCTGGAAGTGCGGCTGCCATGGTGGCCCACCTTGAGGACATCGTCGTGTTCGAAAAGCCCGGCGGCCGCAACATCCCGCTCGATCTTTTTCTCCATATCGCCAGTCAGGAGAAAAGACGTGTTGCCGAAGCGGATGCGCATCACCAGCGAATCGTCGTTGTTCGGTGTGGCGGCCGCGATGTAGTCCGGGCCGGGCGCGAGAACCTGCACTATCGCTCCGCCATACGCGAATGGCGCGCCTCGCTGCATGGGCCGGATCCGAATGTGTAGTCGCTCGGCTGTCTCTCGAACGGAACGCCATTCCGGGCTATCTGCGTTGGCGCCAGTCCATAATTCCCGCGGGCGGAAGTTGCGCAGAACCGCGCTCATGCCTCCCATGTGGTCCTCATGGGCGTGAGTCATGGCGACGATATCGAGATGCTTGATCGAGCGGGACCAGAGATAGTTCGACACAACTTCTTCGCCGATATCGATCCCTGGTTTCTTCGCGCGCCCGAAAGACGGGATGCCGCCGGCATCGACGAGCATCAGCGCGCCCTGCGGAAAGCCCAGCAACAAGCTGTCTCCCTGTCCCACATCGATCGTGCTCAGCTCGAACTTGCCGCGCTCGATGACGGGTGCGAAGGGATGGATCACGATGACCGCAAGCGTTATGGCGGCGGCTGTCCATCCGAACGCATGAATCGACCTGCCGAAACGCGTTCCAATGGCCGGCTTGATACGAAGGGCGGCGACAACCAACGCTGCCACGAACAAAGCTGCCAGCCAGAAAGGGGGAGATGGAATTCGCCAGTCCGGCTCCCAGCGCGCGTGGAAGCTGACCGCGACTCGCGCAACCGAAAGG
>DATAZF010000027.1:0-11794 GCA_036272235.1 Bryobacteraceae bacterium
GCATCTCGAAGCGATCCCCCATGACTATCGCGCCTGGGATGTGAAAGTCGCCGGCGCCACGAGGCTCGCGCCCACTCTCGCCGCCGATCGCGATCGCGCGCTTCTGTTTCGAACTCTCGCCACGCTCCGCACCGACATCCCTCTCTTCGAAAACGTCGATCAGCTGGAATGGCACGGTCCGCGGCCGCACTTCAATGAGGTTGGCGCCCGGCTCGATGCCGCCAAAACCGGGGCTTCCGGAAAGAGAAAATGAATCCAATGCACGTCGTGTCGCCCATCTGCGTCCTCATACTTGTCGCCACTATGCGCAGCCCGAATTCAGAGGACGTCAACGGCTCCGCGCCCCCGAAAGCGGGGCCGAGCCAACTCAGAACGGTATTACAGAAGTATCTGTGAACCGCGGGGCTATCAGAATGCGTTCGGGAATTCTGATTGGCAATGCCTTGCCTCTACCGCGCTTCGCTACATTTCTTGCGCAGCGCGTTGATCGCCCGTCGTCGACCAGACGAACCTCGCGGGCCGCTTCAATATTCAACTGCAATGGACTCCAGGCGCGGGTTCGCTCCGACAATTATCGACAGCGCCGGCAAGCCCATTTCGACGGACCTCCCAGGCCCCTCGGCGAAGGATCCCGTAGAGGTTCTTGTAATCGCTCGCGTGGAAAAACCATCGGCGAACTGACGTCTTCCATCGAGTTGCCGCAAAGCCGAACGATATAGTAGCGCCATGGCCGCAGTTGCCCCCATTATTTCGCCGGGCGACCTTGAACGTCGAACGCTCGGCAAACTGCGGTGGCGCCTCGTTCCACTCCTTCTGCTGCTGTATTTCGTTGCTTACCTCGACCGCACCAACATCAGTTTCGCTTCGCTCACGATGAATGCCGCGCTCGGCATCTCGAGTGCTCAGTTCGGGCTGGCCGCCGGAATTTTCTTCTGGGGCTATTTCCTGTTCGAAATTCCAAGCAATCTGCTGCTTCACAAAATCGGCGCGCGCCTGTGGATTGGTCGCATCCTTCTCACCTGGGGCGTCGTCGCGATGGCTACGGGGGCCGCGCGCAGTTTGCCGCAGTTGTACGCCGCGCGATTTCTCCTCGGAGTTGCCGAAGCCGGTTTCTTCCCCGGCATCATCCTCTATCTGACTTACTGGTTCCCCCAACGTGAACAGGCCCGCATCATCGCGCTGTTTGGCATGGCGCTCCCGATCGCCAGCATGCTGGGTTCACCCGTTTCCGGTTTCATCCTCGACCACGCGCACTGGGCGGGTATCGCCAGTTGGCGCTGGCTGCTGATCGTCGAAGGATTCCCCGCCATCATCTGCGGGTTCCTGACCTTCTTTCTGCTCCCCAGCCGTCCTGCCGATGCGCGGTTTCTAACAACCCACGAAAGGGCCTGGCTCGACAGCGAGTTGGCTTGTGAAGAGCGCGAAAAGACGGCCGGACACCGCATGCCCGCGTTGCGCACGCTTGCCAACCCTCGCCTGTGGCAACTGGCCGCAGTGCTTTTCGGTTTCGATATCGGGCTTTACGCGATGACATTTTATATGCCGCAGGCCGTGAAGGCCTTGTCGAGCGGCCAATCCAATACGGCACTGGGCATTCTCGTCACGATCCCGCACGTGGCCGGACTCGCCACGATGATCATTGTGTCCCGCAGCTCCGACCGTAGAATGGAACGTCGATTCCACAGTGCGATCCCGCTCGCCATCGGCGGTGCCGCCCTGCTCTTGCTGGGCCTGACAAGATCACCCATCGTTTCCATCTCGCTTTGGTCGTTTGTGGCCATGGGCCTCTACGGCTTCTTCGGGCCTTTCTTTTCGATACCGGGCCGCTCCCTTGCCGGGTATTCGGCAGCCGCGGGAATCGCGCTGATCAACTCCGTCGGCAATCTCGGCGGTTTTGTCGGCCCATCCATCGTGGGAGCCGCCGCCACCGGCAGCCGCGGAATTTACGGAGGGCTCGCTCTCGCAGGCGCGGCGCTCTTCGTAGCGGCATCACTTGTGCTCTTCTTGCCGCGCGACGCGGCACGTTTCGTCACTTCCGCCGGCGCCGAGTAGCGGGCAGGATCCACGCGGAAGTATGTAACGCGGGCGGTCTCGACCAAAGACGAAGCCGCACGGTCAGGCTTGTTGCTGAGGCACTATAAAGGGTCCGGTCAGCCGGCATAAGGCCACCTTCAGGCTGCGCCTGCGGTTAGGCCGGCGGGTTTATTCAAAAAGAGCCAGCCCCAAAGCTGTCTGGGCAGAGTCCGCCTTAAGATCACCGATATGGGTTTCATGGGAAAACCACTCCGCAGACAACGCACGACCTGGCGGCGCGGCTTCCCCCTTCTTTTACTCCCCTGCCTCCTGCTCGGACAGGTTCCCGCGAACCAACCTGTTTCGCGAACGGACCGAAATTCGCTGACCGCGCACTCACAGCTGCTCGAGAAAGCAAAGAACGGCGTCATCGACGTTTACTTCGAAGGCGACTCCATCACGCGGCGCTGGGGTGCGACGGATTATCCCGAGCTTCTCGCCAACTGGAACCGCAACTTCTTCGGCTGGAATGCAGCCGATTTTGGATGGGGCGCCGATACGACTCAGAACATCCTGTGGCGGCTCGAGAACGGCGAGTTGGACGGCCTGCATCCGAAGGTGATCGTGCTTCTTGCCGGCACCAATAACGTGGGCGCGGGCGCTGACGCGGCCGATGTTACAGCAGGCATTCAGGCGATTGTGTCGAAGATGCAGTCGAAGGCTCCAGCCGCCACCATCATCCTGACCGCGATTTTTCCACGTAATGACAAAGCTGCAGCGATGCCGATAATCGACGTAATCAACGCTAACCTCGCCAGGCTGGCGGATGGAAAGAGAATTCGCCTTCTCAATATCAACGAGAAGCTGGCCGATTCCGATGGCCAGCTCTTCGACGGCATGATGAACGCCCGCGACAAGCTGCATCCGACCGTCAATGGATACCAGGTCTGGGCGGATGCGCTGAAGCCGGTTCTTATGGATCTGCTCGGGCCGCCCGCGAGTGAAGACCAGGCTCCGCCGCCGACGAGTGATCCGGGCGCCCCCCGGTAGCCGGCGTTTTGTTCAGGACACGCGCTGCAAACAACGCCGCGCGCGATTCGCGCGCTTCCTATTTGGTGCGCTGGACCGGGCGTCCGAACTTCGCGGCGTCGATCGGAACGTTGGGCTGGACGTCGGTGAGAGCGTACTCTTCCCGACCGCTGACCCATCCGTAAATCCACTTATACGCCATCTTGACTCCCGTGCCCGCGATGGGGCGGTAGTCCGAATAATCGATCTGCGTCGGCACGCGGCCCATCGCGGAATCGGCATAACGGATCATGCGGGTCAGCATGTTCGTCTCTTTGTCGAAATAGAAGGTGGCCAGAATACCCGGCGCTCTTCCCTGCAAAACGTTGAGTTCACGGCCATCAATAGTCACCGGGGTTCCGACGCGCCAGTTTTGGAAGTACGTCTTCAACCTGCCGGGGAAAGCCATCTCGCCATCGAGCTTGCCGCCCTCGCGCGCGCTGCCTGTGAGCGGGTATTCCTTCACGACCGTAAGCGGCAGCATGACCCAGGCATCGCGGCCGTTGAAGCTTCTCGCGACGTCGCCTTCTCGCTGGTGAACCGTAGTGACCAGGCTGTCAGGAGTTTTGGCGTAGATCTCCATCGAATCGTCACGCGTCTCGCCGAAGAGGTGGCTGGTGCCTTTTCCGGTGTAACTGGTGAGTTTGCTGATGGCATCCGCGCCGCCGAGGGCCTGCGTGAATTTTTCGAAAATCTGATCGGCAGTAGGCACGCCGGACCTGCCGGTCGGCACGACGTCGGCCGGGAACGAGAGCGGCTCGCCATAAATCGTATCGATGGATGGCGTGACGGCGGGGTTCGGGCTGCCGCGATGGCACGTCCAGCACGTGACTGCCTGCGCGTTACCGAAGTTTTCTTTGTTGATGGCTTTCACCATGGCGGTCATGCGGCGCGCCATGATTTTGCGCGGCGGATCGGCTTCCCATTTCGGATTGTCGGTGCCGGCGCCGGTGTGGCAGTCGCCGCAGCAATAGCTGAGCGCGGCGGAAAAGAGACCCATGGTCCCCATGAACTCGTCGACGGGAATTCCCTTGAGAACCTGCACATTCTTGAAGGCTTGATCGGACATCTGCGGCCGCGTTGCCGCCGCCGGCGCCTGCGCGCGCAGCATCAGCCCGAACGGCAAACCTCCGCCGCACAGCGCCATCGCAGCGGTAACGATCAATCGTCTGGAACGAACCTTCATCTATGAGCTCCCGTTCTATGTAAATCCGGTTGGAGAAGCAAATGTGCCGGAATAATCATAATAGTAGGTTCGAAGCGATGTCAAACAATCGGCGGCGCGCGCGCGGCGGTCGAGCCATCGCACCGGTTTCGACCGTGAATTCATTGATATCCCAAACGGCCTGTGATAGCATCTCGCCTTGTGTCCGGCCGGTCCCCGCAGCGCTGAGTGACACCCCATGAACCTGCCGCACATACATCTTTTACTGAACCACTTCCCCATCATCGGCACGATCATTGCAACGGGCCTTTTGCTCTTCGCACTCCTCGGCCGCAGCGACGATCTCAAACGCGGCAGCCTTGTCATTCTCGCGGGAATCGCGCTGTTGTCGATTCCAACTTACATGAGCGGTAGTGGGGCGGCCCTGGCCCTGAAAAAGCTGCCGGGAATTTCCCCGACCGCGCTCGCCGCGCACAACGGCACGGCATTGCTGGCGCTGGCTTTCATCGAACTGACCGGATTGTTCGCCTGGCTCGCGCTCTGGCAGTCGCGACGCTTCGCGCATCCGCGGGGGTGGACGACCGGCATCGTTGTGCTGCTTGCCGTGCTCACGATCTATTTCATGGCGCTTACGGGAAACACCGGCGGGGAAATCCGGCATCCGGAAATTCTCTCCCGTCAGGAAGCTGCCGCGGCGGCGGCTCATCCGGTCAACTCCTCCTTGATAGACGCCGAAGCAGTCGGAATGTTCGTCACCGGCACGAAATGGATGTGGCCCACCTGCGAGACGCTCCACTTCATCGGGCTGAGCCTGCTGCTCGGCGTCGTCTTTCTGGTCGATCTCCGCATGCTGGGCGTGATGAAGAACGTTTCGTTCGCGACGTTGCATCGGCTGCTGCCGTGGGGAATTCTCGGCTTTGGATTGAACGTGCTGACCGGCATTATGTTTTTTGTCGGCGCGCCGGAGCAATACGCCAACAGCCTTCCATTCCAGTGGAAGATGATTTTTGTGCTGATTGCCGGCGCCAATGCGCTCTACTTCACGATGTTCGATGAAGTCTGGATTTTGAAAGCCGGAGACGATGCGCCGCTGGTAGCGAAATTCGCGGCGGGGTCCGCCGTCGTTTTGTGGGTGGCGGTCATGTGGTGCGGCAACATGCTGCCCTTCATCGGGGATTCGTTCTAACGTGCCGCTCGCTCTTTCAGTGGTTCTGCTTGTGGTTGCGGTTACCGCCGTCGCCGGCGCTGCCGGCTATCTCATAGACCTCAGCGTACGACGAGCCGAGCGTCGACGCGATGCCGCGGGAGAGGGGCGCTGAACAAATGCTGGATTTTTTCAACTCGCTCGAACAATCGCGGCTGAGCATCTGGGTGCGTGAGTCGGGCTCGATCTGGTCGTTTCCGACGATTCTGCTGCTGCATACGCTTGGTATGTCGATCGTGGCCGGGGGCAGCGCCATCATCGATCTCGTGCTTCTTGGCTTCTGGCCGGCGAAGACCCCGATTCGCCCGCTCGACAAATACTTCCCGCTCATCTGGGGCGGCTTCTGGCTGAACGCCGCCACCGGCACACTGCTGTTGATGGCGGATGCGACGGCGAAGCTCACCAATCCCGACTTCTATGTGAAGATGGCGTTCATACTCGCGGGGGTGATCGTTCTCTATCAGATGCGCAAAAAGGTCTTTGGCGACCCCTTGCTGGACGAGCGTGTAATTTCCGGAACCGCGAAGGGGCTGGCCTGGGCCTCACTGATCTGCTGGTTTGCGGCAATTACTGCGGGGAGACTGCTGGCTTATGTCGGGCCGGTCTCGGGACCTCCGGGACTGAGTAATCGATAGCGTTTGAGGGCGCAGGACAGCAGGCGAAACCGCCTGCCGCGATCGTACTTCTCGCCATCAGCCTTACGGCTGGCTCTGTTTAAGCAGACCCGCCGAGTAAAGGCCCATGCGCTGTTTCACCAGATCAACGGTGGAATTCGCAATCGGCGTGACAGCCTCGGCCCCTTCGCGCAGGATGCCATCGAGATACGCCGGGTCTTCCGTGATTTCTCGATAGCGCTGCTGCACCGGCTCCAGCTTCGCCACCACCATATCGGCGACCTGCTTCTTCAAGTCCCCGTAGCGCAAGCCCGTGAAGTGCAAGCGCATTTGATCATCCGTCCAGTCGGAGAACGCCTGAAAAATGTTGAGCAGGTTCGCAACACCGGGGCCTATCGAGTCGAAGTCGACAGCCGAATTGGAATCGGTGGTCGCGCGCATGATGGTCTTGCGGATGCGGTCCGGGGCGTCGAGCATCCCGACGGCGTGTCCGGATCCAACCGCCGACTTGCTCATCTTCGCTGTGGGATCGTCAAGCCCCATCACACGCGCCCCGACGGCGGGCAGCTTCGTGGCAGGCATTGTGAACGTCTCGCCGTAGAGCGAATTGAACCGCTGCGCAATGTCGCGAGTGAGCTCGAGGTGCTGCATCTGGTCCTCACCGACTGGAACGATAGCGGCCTGATAAAGCAGGATGTCCGCGGCCATCAGAACGGGATACTGAAACAGCCCGTCCCCCACTGATTCCTGTGCGGCGGACTTGGCTTTGAACTGCGTCATCCGGTCGAGCCAGCCCATCGGCGTAACGCAGGTCAACATCCATGCGAGTTCCGCGTGTGCCGGAATGCTCGACTGTACGACAATGCGCGAATGCGCCGGATCGATACCTGCAGCCAGAAACAACGCCGCAACCTCGCGAATCTTCGCGCGAAGCTCAGCGGGATTCTGATAAACGGTGATCGCATGCAGGTCGACGATACAAAAGATGCTTTCGTAGTCGTACTGAATTTTGACCCAGTTCGCGAGCGCCCCCAGATAGTTGCCGATGTGCAGGTTGCCGGACGGTTGTACGCCCGACAGAACGCGGGATTTCATGAGTTGTAAGTGAAACGATTATCGTACCAACCCGGCATCCCACTGCCCGAGCTTCGCCGAGACATCGTAAGTGCTCTGGCAGAAGTCGAGAATGGCTTGCTCAGGCCGCGGATCTTCGCGAACTGCGGCATATTTGAGGATGAACTCACCCACCTGCGTATCCCACCCTGCCGCTTCCGGGCGAATCGGCTGTTTGTCGAGCCCGGCCGGCGCGGGAGCCGCATAGGCGTAGAACGCTGGGTGCTGAAAAGTCCGGTTGCCCGGCCAGAAGCCGCAGCTGATCACTTCGTGGGAGTAAGCCTCGCGCGTGACAGGATCGACCTTGTCCGACTGCTGCGCGCGCCGTCCATTGAAGCGGGTCACGGCGAGATCGAAGGAGCCCCAGAAGAAGTGCACGGGGCTGCACTTGCCGATGAAACCGGATCGGAATTGCTTCAGGACACGATCCGCATTGATCAGGATTTGGCGGAATCGCTCTACATATTCTTTGTCGTAGGACGCGTGGTGATGATCTTCGTCGAAGGGAGTAGCATCATCGAACTCTTCCGGCTTCGGACGAATCTTCACCTCAATTCCGAGCGAGTGGAGAGAGGACATGTATTCGGCGTAGAAATCCGCCACTGAGCGCGCAAACAGCGGAATCGCGCTTCCCAGCCCCGTACTTGTGCGAATTACCAACTTGTGCTCGATGAAATCAAACTCGACGTCGAAGGCGAGTTTTCCGGAACACATTCCGGGCGCGCTCAGACCCCGCGGGGTCGCATAGAGCGGCACATGCCACCAGTGGTTCTGCGGCGGACTCAGCGCGAGGCGTGTCTTGCCGACGATCTGGGTCCACATGTGAACCGTGTCACAAGTCTGTTCCCAGTCGGCAAACGGAAGCGCGGGCCAGGCTCCGTTGGACAAATCAGTCGAATTCAAGCTCGACCTCGTCGATGTAGCACCAGCCCCAGTCCTCGCCGGGCTCGATCGACCGGATAATCGGATGCTTCACGGCGTGGAAATGCTTCGTTGCGTGTTTGTTCTTCGACGAGTCGCAGCAGCCCACGTGGCCGCACTCCATGCACAGGCGAAGGTGCACCCAGGAGTCGCCCATTTTCAAACATTCTTCGCAGCCGTGGGTGTGCGGTTTGACGTTTTTGATGTGGTCGGTATGAGAACAGGCCATGCTTCAGCTTCGCACGGGAAATGGCACGTTGCCCGTGAGAGTCTGTTGGATGGGGTCTGACCGGAAGCGATGGACAAAGACAAAATTCAGGAACTCGCCGCCCGCCTCGATCATGCGGAAGCTTCACGCAGCCAGATCCGCCAGTTTTCTCTCGAATACCCGGAACTCACGATGGAAGATGCTTACGCCATCCAGAAGGCATGGGTCGATCTGAAGCTCGGCCGCGGCCGGACGACCAAAGGTCACAAAATCGGTCTGACTTCGCGGGCGATGCAGATGGCGTCAAACATCAACGAGCCGGACTATGGCTCTCTGCTCGACGATATGTTTTACGGTGATGGCGCTGAAATTCCGATCGGCCGCTTCATTCAACCTCGCCTCGAAGTGGAACTGGCGTTCGTGCTCGGCAAGGCCCTGCGCGGACCGGGCTGCACGATCTTCGACGTGCTCACTGCGACGGACTACATTACGCCATCGCTCGAGATCATCGATTCGCGCGTGCACATGACCGATCCGGAAACGAAGAGAAGCCGCAAGGTAACTGACACGATTTCCGACAACGCGGCGAACGCGGCGGTCGTGGTCGGCGGACGTCCCTTTAAGCCTCTCGACGTGGACATGCGGTGGGTATCGGCTCTTTGTTATCGCAACGGCGTCATCGAAGAATCGGGCGTTGCAGCGGCGGTGCTGAATCATCCCGCCAATGGCGTGGCGTGGCTGGTGAACAAACTGTCTACATTTGATGTCGGGCTCGACGCCGGCGAGTTCGTTCTTGGCGGATCATTTACGCGCCCCGTGTTTGCGCATGCGGGCGACACGTTTCATGTCGACTATGGTCCGATGGGCTCGATTTCGTGTTACTTCAAAGGAGCGGAATGAACTCCTTCAAGTCTGCCATCGCGAGGCACGAGCCGCAGATCGGCCTCCGGCTGGCTCTGGCGGACTCTTATTGCGCGGAAATCTGCACCCGCGCAGATTTCGACTGGCTGCTCATCGACGGAGAACATGCGCCCAACGGGGGCTGATGACGACGGATTTCATTTTCGCGACCCCGCTCGATTTTCAGGTATACCTCAGCGCTGGCTCGTCGTTGGAAAACCTGGCGAGCGGCGGGACGAATGGCCAGTTTTCGTTTCTGGGCGAATCGCATACGGCAATTTTGGATGTGGTCGTTGTGACGGACCAGCAAGAGAATATCGTTCCGTTCACGTTGCAGACGGATTCCCAATCGCCGAATTTTGCACGGTTTGGAACGGCATCCTCGCTGCGTCTGTGGGCGAGACGGTAACGTTCTGGCCCCCGTGTCCGGTTCAGGTTGACCATCATCTCCGCGGTCCCTTACTCAGCCGGCAGTGAACCGAAGTGTGTACCACCAATTGGCCGCGGGCAGCGAAACATCACATAGCCGGCCATTCTTACGCGCCATTTCGATCCGCCCGGCGCAAACACAGACCATTGCATTGGGGTTTAGTTCACCGGGCGGATGCATCGGCTGGCGGGGAATTCAGCCCGTGTTTCATCTTTCTGCGCGCACAACGGCAATTCGGCCCCTGCGCCCAGTTATCTGCGGGCTTCGGCGAAAGAGGTTGATTTGCGGGTGAACTTTCAGCATGCGAAGGTGAGTGTAAGAGGAAATTTCGTCATGCGACCTGATATTGTGCCAGGGGCTGTTTTCCCCGATTATGAGCTTTCAGACCATGCGGCCAAGCGGCGGAAGCTGTCGGAGCTGCAGGGACCGGATCCGATGTTGCTCGTCCTCAGCCGAGGGGGCTTTTGCCCGAAGGACCGGCGGCAGGCTGAAGGGCTGGTAGCGCTGCATCGCGAGATGGAAGTCGGGTATTGCCGGCTGGCCACGATCAGCACCGACAACATCACGGAGACGAACGAATATCGTACCGGAGTCGGGGCGCATTGGCCTTTTCTGTCAGACGCGGGGCGGGTCGTCCAGAAAGATCTGGATATCGCGGAATACACCGATCCGGGGCACAACCCGATGGTCCCGCACGTGATTGTGCTGGAGCCCGGGTTGATCGTTTATAAGGTTTACAACGGGTACTGGTTTTTCGGGCGGCCCACGATGGAGGAACTGCGGCTGGACCTGCGGGTGGTTACGAGGAAATGCCGCCCGGACTGGGATATTACGATACCGGAGTTAAGGGCGGCGTGGCGGGAGGGGCGGAAGGAGCGTTTCTACCCTTACGGCAAGCCGTATGTGCAGACGCTGGGGGAGTAGGACCGGGACGTCGGCAACGCCGAGAGTGGCCGCACCGTGCTCGTGCGTGCGTCAACGGCTTGGCGCTGCCTTAAAATGCGGCACTGTTACATTACTTACGATGCAACGCGATCCCTATTTGCAAGCTGCCATAGACCAGGCGCAAAAAAGCTTACTGGAAGGTGGTATCCCGATTGGTTCGGTGCTGGTCCATGATGGGAGGATCATCGGACGGGGCCACAACTGTCGAGTGCAAACCGGAAGTCCGATTGACCATGGGGAGATGAACTGCCTGCGGAATGCCGGACGTCTGCCGGCGCGGGTGTACCAAAAAAGCACGTTGTATTCGACCCTGTCCCCCTGCCCGATGTGCAGCGGCGCCATCATCCTTTACAAAATCCCGGAGGTAATCGTCGGGGAGAATCAGAACTTCGTCGGAGCCGAAACCTACATGCGTTCGAACGGCATTCGCGTCACCGTCGTCGACGACAGCGAATGCATTCAGATGATGAAGTCTTTCATCGAAACGAATCCGGCTTTATGGGGAGAGGATATTGGAGCCTGAAGGCCGATGACCAGGCGGAGAAGGCCCCTGTCAGCGTTCGCACGCCGGTCTAACCAGAGCGATCACCATGACAGCGGCGCTTACGAACTTCTTGTTTGCGCATTCGGGTATAACCGCCTGGACAAACGCGGCAAAAACCGCGGCCGCGACCGCGTCCAAGATCTCCCATTTAACAAAATCAGGGCCTTTAGTGGCCGTTTTGCATTTTCCGACGGTGAGGCGGTCTCCCTGCGGGTCTGATATTTTTTAGGAAGAGGTCAGGACCCATGATCTTCATCAAGAGCACTTTGGCTGGCGTGGCCGCCGTGATAACAGCCGCACTGGTGATTTACGGGCTTGCGGTCGGCGTGCCCCGCATCCTGGAACTGATACCGAGCCGCGAAGGCGGCACAGGCGCTTACAGCGTCGGCCCTTTTCCAATGTGGCCGCTTGGGGCCGTGGCGCTTCTTATCTTTTCTGGTGGCTTCTTCTGGAGCTTTCGGCGAGCCACGCGCAATCGCTAAAAAGGTTCAAACCTGGCAGGTTTTGCACCATCGACAGACGGCCCGAAAATAAACCATCTGACGTGTTGCAAATGTCTTGCGCAAAAATGAAGGGCACGAAATACGGTTATGCCCCGTCTCGATCGATTGATCAGTCCATTGCCCGCAACTCTCTGTTTTGCACAGGGCTGGAAGCAAGACAGGCTGC
>DATAZF010000028.1:0-30987 GCA_036272235.1 Bryobacteraceae bacterium
AGCAGTACCAGGGTGCTTGCCATCAGAGCGCAGCCTCCCAGGAACAGCATCCCACTGCGATAGGAGCCGGTATCGTTACTGAGGGCTCCCACCATGTAAGGGCCAAGAAAACCTCCCAGATTCCCGAAGCAGTTGATCACGCCTATCGCCGCCGCCGCTCCCACGTCTCTCAAAAATAGAGTCGGGAGAGTCCAGAAGCTCGCGCGATAGCCGTGCAGCCCGGCCGCGGCGATCGAGAACAGCACCATCGCGAGCGGGACACTCGCTCCGATGCGCTCGCTCGATGCAAACACCGCAAAGGCCATCGCGCCCACGCCGACCGGCAGCGCCACGTGCCAGCGGCGTTCGCCCGTCTTGTCCGAATGCCACGCCAGCGCCAGCAGGACCGGGATCTCAATCAGGAAAGGAATTCCACTGATCAGCGACACCTTTAGCGAACCGAGGCCCGACAACTTCTGCACAATCTTCGGCAGCCACAGCGTAAATCCCCAGTTGGCGCTGAGTATGCAGAAATAAGCAAGCGAGAGAAGTATCACGCTGGGATGCAGAAGAACCCGGACAATGGGCGGCGATGGAGGCTTGGCGCCGCTTTCGCTCGACAACTCGCCGACGATCCAGGCCCGCTGTTCGGCCGTCAGCCAGCGTGCCTGCTCGGGGCGGTCCGTCAGATAAAAGATCGTCACAATGCCGAGCACGACAGCGGGAACGCCTTCCAGCAAAAAGAGCCAGCGCCAGCCTTCAATACCGAACCAGTGAACCTGCAGGAGCAGGCCGGAAACAGGCGCTCCAATGATTTCCGAGAAAGGAATGCCGACCATGAAGAAGGCAACCGCTTTGGCCCGATCTTCCTGGCGATACCAGTGGGAGACGTAAACGAGGATTCCCGGGAAGAAGCCGGCTTCCGCAAGTCCCAGCAGAAAGCGTGCGCCGTAGAATTCGCGCGGAGAGTGAATAAAACCTGTCAGCGCCGCGAAAAGCCCCCACGAGATCATGATGCGGGCGATCCATTTCCGGGCGCTCCAGCGCTCGACGAGAATGGCACCGGGGATTTCGAGCACGAGATAGCCGAGAAAGAAAATTCCCGAGCCGAAGCCGAAGACGATGTTCGGAAAGTGCAGGCTGCGCGTCATTTCGAGACTGGCGTAGCTGACATTGACGCGGTCAAGATACGAGACGAGATAAAGCAGGAACAGGAAGGGCATCAGCCGCAGCGTGATGCGGCGTCGTGTTTCGGCCGCCAGATCCGGCGCGATCGCGCGGGCGTCAATCATACCGTGGGGCGAGCGAGAACGCAGGTGCTCCCCGCCACGATGCTCCCGCCGAAAGGCAACTCGCTGGTCTCGACGACGCGCACCGGCTTGCATTCCATGCTAACTCGCGATTTGCGCACGCGCGGTGACTCGACGAGATCGCGTGGAACCGGCGTCAATCCCGAAACCTCGAACTCATCGACCTCGGGTAAAAATTCGGCGGATGTCGCGTTAATCTGCGGGACGATGTCTTCTGAAACGATGTTGACGACGAAATCGCCCGCGCCTTCAATATTGTTGAGCGTGTCAATCTTCTGTCTTTTGCCATTTCGCACCGGGCAGAAGCAGACAACCGGCGGATTCGCGCTGACGCCCCTGAAGAAACTGAACGGCGACAGATTCCACATACCGGCCGGGCTGATCGTGGAGATGATCACACTACAATTTAACGCGTATCACAACCGGACACGGCCCTCGTAGCCGGTCATTTCGATATAACCAACGCCGTGCTGTGTGCCGGAATAATCCACCGCGCCTTCCCAGTAGGTGTTGCCGCCTTCCTTTGCGTGTAATTCCTGATCCTGCAGGATCGCGTGCGACGTCAGGTCGATCTTCAGCGCGGGTACGCGGATCCGCCACGCGACCGGGTATTTGTGCCAGTACGACAGCGGCTGGAGCGTGAAGTCCTCACGCCGCAAATGCCGCGCCTTGCCGCTTGCATCGATGAAGGTACCCGACGAATAAGGATCGATCGATCCATCGGTGTGGCGCAGCGCGTAGAGCATCAGTTCGGTGTTGTCGTCGAGCTGAATGCTGAACCAGTCCCATCCCACTTCGTCAGGTGCAAGCTGCTCGGTAAACCATTCGTGATCCATCCACGCGGTGCCGGAAACCGGCGCTGAGTTGATCGTTCCTGAAACGCCGAGCCGCGGGAACGAGACGTAGTGCGACGCGCGTCCAGGGCCCTTGGCTTTCCGGCTGACTCCGTTCTCGCCCTGAATGACGAATGGCTTCTCCGGAGCGAGTTGCAGATGAAAACGGAACTGGTCCGTTGTCGCGTCAAGCGTCTGAAGATCGCCTTTCCATTGCGCGGACCAGTTGCCGTTCCAGATACGCCCTCGCTCGAAACTCGCTCCCGCGACGCCGGGGCCTTGCCGGTTCAGCCGCTCGTCATAGAAGAAGCGGTTGCCGTGAGCATCGGTGAGGGCGGCGTGCGCGAGATAGAGGTCCTGCACTGCCCATGCGGACTGATTACCGGACGGATGCCGCTCGCCCTCACGGAAGAAAACCAGTTCGAAGCCATACCGTTCGCCGCCCGCTGTCGTCACATTACCGGTGTAATACCACCATTCCGTGCGAAAGTCTTCATGCTCGAAGTGATCTCGTGGAAACTGGTACTTATAGGCGGGAACAGCCTCGCGGTAGGAGAAGCCTGCCGCGAGCAGCGGGAGAATACAGAGCGAAAGTACAATGGTCCGCAAAGGCCAGCGTAGCGCAGTCAGTGTAAAGAGAGTGCTGCTACCATGAGGGTCAAACGGCATTAAATCAAGCCACAATGATTGTTGAAGCTCAGTGTGCGCGTTTTGAAAGCATCGCACTTGAGGGCGGAACCACTCTGTCCCCGGTTGAGATTGCCTATGAAACATACGGCCATCTCAACTCCAGCCGCTCGAACGCAATTCTGATCGCACATGCCTTCACGGGCGATGCGCACGCGGCCGGCATCAGCCACGAAACCGGCAAGCCGGGGTGGTGGGATAACATGATCGGCCCCGGCAAGGCTTTCGATACGGACCGTTATTTCGTGATCTGCTCGAACGTGCTCGGCGGATGCCAGGGGACGACGGGACCGTCTTCTGTCAACCCGGCCACCGGACGCCCTTACGCACTATCGTTTCCCGTGATCACGATCCGGGATATGGTCCGCCTGCAGAAGATGCTGATCGACTCGCTCGGGATCCAGAAGTTGCTGTGCGTCTCGGGCGGCTCGATGGGCGGCATGCAGGCTTTGGAGTGGGCGGTAAGCTATCCGGAAATCGTCCGCTGCACGATTCCCATCGCCACAACCTGGCGGCACAGTGCGCAGCAAATCGCCTTCAATGAAGTGGGGCGCCAGGCGATCATGGCCGATCCGGACTGGTCCGAAGGTGAGTATTACGAAAAGAAGCCCCCGGCGCGCGGCTTGTCGGTGGCGCGTATGGTGGGCCACATCACATACATGAGCGACGAGTCCATGCGTGAGAAGTTCGGACGCAAGCTGCGCGAGAAGGAAAAATTCGGTTTTGATTTCGGCGTCGATTTCGAAGTCGAGAGCTATCTGCGATACCGTGGGACGCAGTTCGTATCGCGCTTCGACGCGAATTCTTATCTTTATATCACCAAAGCCGAGGATTACTTCGATCTGACCAACGGCACCGGCAAGTTGAACGAGGCCTTCCGTACTGTCGATACGCGCTTCCTTGTGATCAGTTTTACTTCGGACTGGCTCTATCCGAGCTACCAGTCCCAGGAGATTGTGCGGGTCCTCCGGCGCATCAACGGCGATGTTGCGTATTGCGATCTGCAGTCGAATTACGGACACGACGCGTTTCTCGTAGACATCGCCGAGCAAAGCGAAATCGTGCGTGGGTTTCTCGACAGCACGGCGAGACTGGCGCAGGCCGCATAAGAATGGGACAAGCTTCACTTGGGCAAACCATGGCCGCAATTCATCATCATCAACCCGTAACGCTCTCCGAGCGGCCGGATTTCCACGTCATAGGCGAAATCGTCGAGCCGGGCAGCCGCGTGCTGGATCTGGGATGCGGCGAGGGTGAACTGCTTGCCTGGCTGGTAGAGCACAAACGCGTGCTGGCGCGCGGTGTCGAGATCTCGTCCGCGCAGGTGCGGCGCGCCATCGCGCGCGGCGTTTCGACCTACCAGGGCGACATCGACGAGGGTCTCGCCGATTATCCCGATAAAGCGTTCGACTACGTGATTCTCAGCCAGACTCTGCAGGAAACGCGATCGCCGTTGCAGGTGCTCCGCGAAATGCTGCGCGTGGGGCGCTGCGCGATCATTTCATTCCCAAACTTCGGACACTGGAGCGTTCGTATCGCGATGCTGCTGAACGGCCAGGCGCCGAAGACGAAGCTGTTTCCCTATAACTGGTACAACTCGCCGAACATTCACTTTCTGAGCATCAACGACTTTGAGGGTCTCTGCAGCGAGCAGGGCTTTCCGATCGAACGCCGCTATTTTCTGGCGGGAGCCACCCAGATTCGGGCCTTCCCGAATCTGATCGCGCAGACTGCTGTCTTCCTGTTGGGCTGAGCCCCGGACTGGCATGGTCTGGTGACCCGATGATTTCGTTTACATGTAACGTTTGCGGCGCCCGGAATCCGGAAACGGCAACGAACGATTCCGAAGTTCCCACTTGCGCTTGCGGCTCAAACATTCGAATGCGGGCGCTGATTCATCTGCTCTCAGTTGAACTGTTCGGGCATAGTTTGAAGCTAACGGAGTTTCCCCGGCTGAAATCCATTCGCGGGATCGGGATGACGGACAACCCGCTCTACGCCAAAACGCTGTCGGAAAAATTCGACTATTCCAATACCTTCTATAACCGTGAGCCCCGCCTGGATTTTACGGAGAGCCATCCCGACCTTGCCGGAACATTCGACTTCATTCTCTCCGCCGATGTGCTTGAACACATCGCGCCACCGCTCGAGAGAGCGCTCGCTGAGGTGGCCGTCCTGCTAAAACCCGGCGGGTTTCTGGTTGCCACTGTACCGTGTCCGAGTAAACAGGATCTCCTGGAGCACTTTCCGGAACTACACGACTACCGCATCGTCTCCCTCGGTGATACCGCGGTTTTGATCAATCGCCGGCGCGATGGAATCATCGAGGTCAGGGAGGATCTGTTGTTTCACTCCGGCGATGGCTCAACGCTGGAGATGCGGCAACTCAGCCCCATGGAGCTTCGGGAAAAGCTTCTGCTCAATGGTTTCGATTCCGTCGAGTTTCTGAGCGAAGACATTCGCGAAATCGGTATGGTATTTACACCCGAGCTTTCGCAGCCGCTTATCGCCAGAAAGGGAAATTTCGAGCTGACACGCGCTGCACTCCGGGAGTTCGTCGATTTATGGAGGCGGACCGAAGAGCGGCGGGATCTATTCGAAAAGCAGATCGCAATGGCGTCAACGTCCCGTTGGGTCCGCCTGGGAAGAGCGCTGGGCATCGGTCCCCGTTTCTCCTGAGGGCCTCGGGCTTTCCACGTGGTGATGGGGATTGTTATCCCTGGCCGAGCGCTTCTTCAAGCAGATTCGCGATGCGTCCGGATTGATCTTCGAACGACTGCAGTTGCTTCTCGGCGGTACGAAGCTTGTCCGCCAGATGAAGGCAGGCGAGCACTGCGATGCGCGCCGAGTCGCCCGACGAAGTTTTGTTGGCGATCGAAACCATCAACTCGTCGACCTGCTGGGCGACTTCCTCTACTTCGATGGGGTCGCTTTCAGTGACGAGGGAATAACTTTGGTTGAAAATATGAACGCGGACTGGCTGCCTTGGCATAACCGCCTGTCCTCATTCTAAGTGTTTGCTGGAATCAGGCGGCGCCCAATTGATCGATGTGGCCCAGGAGCTTCTCGATACGGCCGCGCACCTGGTGGCGTTCCGCACGGAGCGCTTCGATTTCCTCGGTCAGTTGCGCGTTTGTCTCCTGCGCGAGGCCGAGTTCGCCCTGGCTGGCGGCCAGGTCGTTCAGCGCGGCATCTTTCTCCTGCCGCAGACGGTTCACAAGCGTTACCGCCTTCTGGATCCGATCCTCCAAGTGACTGAGGGAGTCGATTTCCGGTTCCTGTTTGATGGCGGCCATTGGCTATTGGACGGGGCCGGCGAGGGCCGTCTTGACCTGCGCGGTAATCAGCTCGAACTGCGCGGCGTCGGCGGTGGCGGTTTCGGCGAGAACCTTACGGTCCAGCTCGATACCCGCCAGCTTCAACCCATGCATGAACTTGCTGTAAGTCAGACCGGCTTCACGCGCGGCAGCGCTGATGCGAACAATCCACAATGAGCGGAAGTCGCGCTTCTTGCGCTTGCGGCCGGTGTAGGCGAATTTGAGGGCGCGCTCGACCGCTTCCTGGGCGGACCGGTGCAGTTTACTCTTGGTTAAAAAATAACCGGAAGCGAGTTCGAGTGTCTTTGCACGACTCGCGCGTCGTTTGGTACCACGTTTAACTCTGGGCACGTTTGTCTCCTCGTGTGTGTATTACATTCGCGGCGAAACGGGCACGTGCGGTGGCTCCATTCGCTCGCCGGTCCCGCTTTTGCACGCGTTTGCGCGCTCCTGCGAGGACCAGAAGCATTCCCTCTAGTAGGGGATCATGCGCTGCAGCTTGGCCTGATCGGCATCATCCGCCACAACGCCCGTGTGAAGCTTGTTCTTTCTTTTGCGCGCCTTTGAGGTCAGGATGTGCCGGGCAAAAGCATGCTGCCGGACAACCTTCCCCGTCCCGGTCTTCTTGAACCGTTTGGACGCACCTTTATGGGTCTTGAGTTTGGGCATGAAAATATTCCGGGAAACCAAAAGTTTACCACAGCCCTGCAGGTGTGCGCTTCCGGTACACAGTACTCCGGATGTATTGTACGCGACAGGCAGCGCGTACAATTGAAAAAGAAATGGAACTTTCCCGGGACGGCCAGTCGCTCGCGGCCGAGCAGACTGTTGGGCACTTTGCGCTGGTCGCGTATATACCGGATCCGCTGGCTCGCTTTCTCGACGACCTTCGCGTGGAGTTGACACCCGGAAGCAAGCCGCGCGCGCATGTGACGATTCTGCCTCCGCGGCCCCTTTACGACGCCCTGAACGTCACCATTCAACAGATGTCGGATAACCTGCGGCAGGCGACCCCGTTCCGGGTCGAGCTGGGCCAGATCGAAGTTTTCGAAGCGTCGCACGTCATCTTCCTCGGGCTCGCCAACGGATCGGTCGATCTGCGCCGCCTGTACAACCGCTTGAATCGCGGCTGCCTGCAGTACACGGAAACGTTTCCTTATCACCCACACATCACCATCGCCCAGAACATCCGGCCGGAAGAAGTACAGGGCATGACATCGACCGCGCGGGAGAAATGGCAGGCTTATGCCGGGCCTCGCGGTTTCACGGTTTCCAGCCTGTCGTTCGTGCAGCACGTCGCGCTCTCCATCTGGACAGACGTAGCGACGCTGCCTCTCGGCGTTGAAGTTGCGGTGGGACGTTAGACAATCAGGTCGCACTCAGAAACGGATTCACGACTCGCAGGGTCCATACAGCCAGTAGTGTTGAAGGTCTTCGCTGATAATTTCGTCGAGACCATATGAACGGAGTCTTCCTGAATGCCGCGAATGGAGAATCTCAGTCGCGATCTTCTGCTTTTGGGTAAACCGGCCGTCGAATCGATAGACGAGTATATTCGTGTCAATGAACGCGGCCACGCTGATACAAATCGCAACCATCTCCATCCCCACGGCGGTTTGTTTTCTAAAGCGGGCTTCTTGGGGCGTTGATATACGCGACACAACCTGCGTCGGTAGGGGCGAGACTATGCCCGATTTGGAACGATCCGCTGACGAATGGCAGCAAAGAACTGCTTCCAGTAGTTCAACTTTGTACGGCGAGTGCTGACCAGCGCCAGGGCGAACAGCTTCCAGAGCGATTGTCTTTCCACACTCCTATTATCGGCTAAACAGACCCAAACATTGCAAAGCTCAAGAGATGCCCTTAGTGCTGGGAATTCGGCTGCCGTGGCAGGTATCTCAACACCATTCTTAGGCTGTGCAGGAAGGTTCGGTGGCCTGATCGAACCAGTGAAGCCGCAAAGCCGGATTTTTGAGGGGAAGAAGAAAGTTTGCTCACGGGAATAACGCGGATCACCTCGCCGGCCGCGACCCAGCCGATTTCATCTCCGGGGCGAAATGTCATCGGCAAATCTTCCGCGGGAACGTAACCGGGACCCGCTCTTTCCTTACTTTTCCTGGCGCCGAATTGGTGGTTTCCCTGACTCTCTCGGGAATTTCCGGTGACCGGGACCTAATCCAGCTTTTCCGGCACGAGCTCGATGTTCGTCTCCCCGGCCGCTTTCTTTTCCCAGTATTTCTTCAGCCAGGCTTCCCAGCTCTTGCCTGCCGCCGTGTCCCGGCCCGTGAAACTCAGGCTCTCAATATCGGAGTAGGCAATTGCGATCTTCCCCGCCTCTCCTTTGGGAAAAAGCCGCACCAGCGAATCGGATAGTGTCGCCGCCGCGCGCCGGTCGAAAATGTAACCTTCGACCGAACTGCCATCCTTGCGCGTGATCGTGACGTCGCCGCGATAGTCGAAGGCTTTCTCGAGGCCTTCGCGGAGTTCGTCTTCGGTGGCCGGCTGCCAGACCTGCCCCTGCAGTTTGTGGTGTTCGAAGCCCGGTACGACTTCAAGGTCGTCGACCTTGAGATCCGTGTTCACGCTTCCACCTCTTCCGGCGCGTCGGAGGACATCGTAAGTTGCACCAGTCCGGCAGGCGCATGCACGGGCTTCACAGGCTCATCCAGCATGCGAAGCGCAGCCGCATCGGGATACTTCGAGAACAACGTCGCCTTGACCGTATCCATGAATCCGCGCCAGCTGGCGAACTGATCGTGAACGGCGGACGCCTCGTATCCGCTGTGCACCATGCAATTCGCACATTTCGGATTACCCGATTCGGTCCCGTAGTTTTCCCAGTTCGTCTCCGCCATCAGCTCGGCGAACGTATCGGCGTAACCATCCTGCAGCAGGTAGCACGGCTTCTGCCAGCCGAACAGATTGAACGTCGGCATCCCCCAGGGGGTGCAGGTGTAATGGCGCTTGCCCATCAGGAATTCGAGGAACAGCGGAGACATGTTGAATTTCCACGCGGACTTCCGGTTCGACAAAATCGCGTTGAACAACCGGCGCGTGCGAGCCCGCCCGAGGAAGTGTTGCTGATCGGGTGCTTTGTCGTAGGAATAGCCCGGCGACAACATCATCCCCTCGACGCCAAGCGACATCATTTCATCGAAAAAGGCGCGGACGCTCTTCGGGTCGGTTCCATCGAAAAGAGTGGTGTTGGTGGTGACGCGAAAGCCTCGTTCAACGGCCTGCCGAACGCCTTCAACGGCCAACTCAAAACCGCCTTCCTTACACACGGAAAAATCGTGATGCTCTTTCTCTCCATCGAGATGAACGGAAAAGCTCAAGTATTTACTTGGCTTGAACAGATGCAGCTTTTCCCTCAACAAAAGAGCGTTCGTGCACAGATAGATGTACTTTTTCCGTGCGATGAGACCGTCGACAATCTTGTCGATCTCAGGGTGCATCAACGGCTCGCCGCCGGGAATGGAAACCATCGGCGCGCCGCACTCCTCCACAGCCTTGAAGCACTGTTCGGGAGTCATGTTCATCTTGAGTACATGCGCAGGATACTGGATCTTGCCGCAGCCCGCGCAGGCAAGATTACAGCGGAACAGCGGTTCCAGCATGAGGACGAGCGGGTACCGTTTGTTCCCGGTCGCACGCTGCCGGAGCACATAACTCACCACCGTCCACATCTGCGAGATGGGTACGCCCATCTGTTTCACCTCCCGGAGCTTAAATCGCTATTGTCTCACTGCGGGATCGCTATTGCCTGACTAAAGGCCGGTGTGGATGCAAATCATTATCTGCGGGATTTTCAATGCTCGAAGGCTTATCGGCGACCGGCCTGGGCACGACGCCCTCGGCGCGGGCCTTGCGCGTGTCGTCGGCGAGTTGGCGCGCGATCTTGTCGGCAATATCCGCCATCGCCCCGCGGAACTTTCCACCCACGCTTTCCTGCGTCGTCGACCAGATTACGTCTCCATCCGGGTTGACCAGCCGCAGCGAAGCCGACGCCTCATGCCGGCGCTCGATTGAATGGCTCGACTCGTTGTCGGTGATTCCCGCGCCCGCGCTCTGGCGCGAGGAGCTTTTCGCCCCATAAGCAACGCCGGATGAAGACCCCGTACCTGCGTTCGCGCGCAGCCCTACCGAGTCGCTCGAACTGTGGTCCTCATTGAAAACCTTGTCGTCGGCCGACCCTCGAAGCGTGGCATCCGGGCGGTCCTGGTTATCCGTAATCACGAACAGCTTCGAGTTCTGCAGCGCTGCAATAACCATGTCGCGCATCTGATCGGATTGGGTACCGCCGCCCAGTTGTTCGACGTAAATTCGTTTCACGCGCGCGAGGCTGGGCGCTACGGGCTCTGGCTCGATTCCGGCAGCGGGCACCGGACATACGACACAGGCAAAAGCCGAGAGCAGAAACATCGCGACCAGCCCCGCCCGCTTGCCGGGCGTCTTCATCCTTTGCCCGCCTTACGCGCTTCGTCATCCTGAAATTCCACACGCCGGCCTGTGCGCGCCTCCAGCGAAACGAGCATCGGACGAATTTCGCCCTTACCGACTTCGAGCACCATCGCCTGCTGGTTTCCGGCGGCATCCGTGTAGCCGATTGTCAGGAAGTGGCTCCTCTTCTTCGCCAGGATCAAGGCCGGCGAAATCAGCGCCGCTTCGATATAACGGCGGCTGACGCGCATACCATATTCGAGCGTGGTGACATCCCTGTAGGGAATCTGAAAGGAACGCCCGTGGTCGCTCACCTTCAGGGCATCTGTTTCAATGAGGTCAACATACAAATCCGATTTGTTGCGCACTCCCGGCACCGTGCCGCCCACATAAAGGACGCGGCTTCCGGCATCTCCGGCATCCAGCAGAGGCGAGAGTGCCAGCAGGAGCAACAAGCATGGCTTCATACCTCAACCGGATACCACGGAAACGCCGCCATTCCCATACCACTGAACGCTTTCCAGTAGTATGGACTCAACCGTGCAACTCTGCAGGCGGCCGTCGGATCGGGAAGTTTTCAGCCGGCGGTAGAATGAGGCGGGAGACCCAATGTCGTTGAGTGTTTTGAAGGACATTCGCAAGATCTATGCGGGTTTGAACGCGGATGAAATCCGGGGCGCTGCCTATCGGGATCTGAACATCGGTCTCGCGGCGTCAACCGAGGAAGGCCGCCGGGAAATGGAGCGATTTCTGGCTCCCTCGTACCTTGACGCCATAGCGCGCAATGACGCGCTGCGGGCAGTTCATCTGGTGGATGGTTCTCCAGGCCATCGCTTCGATTTCGTGCTGTGCGAGTCCGGCGTAGCGGTTCCCTCCAACGGTTATGTCTTTAATCCAGTGGATACCGGCAGCCTGCTCAAAACGATTGCCGCGGATCACGAAGAGCTTGAACTGCCGATTGCGCGCCGCTTCCCGCATTTTCGCCGGCCAGTGGCCGACCGGATTATTCACCGTATTTCAAAAGAGAACGCTCTCTTCTCGCTCGTGACCGCTTTGCCGAACGTAATTCCAAGCGTGATCGACCTTCCGTGGGCCCTCGGCGAATTCGCCACCGACACGGCGTTCCTCACCATGAACCAGATCCGCATGGCGCTGCTGATGGCTGCGGCCCACGATAATACAATCGGCTACACCGAGCAGAAAACCCAGATCGCGGTAATTGCCGCAGGGGCTTTCGGCTGGCGGGCACTGGCGCGCGAGCTGGTTGGGAAAATCCCGCTGGGCGGCGGCCTGATTCCCAAAGCCGCCGTGGCGTTCGCTGGCACATATGTCGTGGGGCTGGGGCTCGAAAAGGTGAATCGCACGGGATCCGGATTGTCCCGCCGCGAGAAAAAGGACGCCTATGCCGACGCCTTCGCGAGAGGCAAGGAAGTGGTAAAGGAAATTGCGCCGCCCCTGGTCAAACACGGCTAGTGGCTATGACCGCGTAGGACAGTTACTACCCGCAGAATTCTTTGGAGCATGTGGGGCAGGTTGCCAACCTGCGGCTGATTGTCAATCGGCCTGGTCAGTCGAAGCCGATAGTCTCGACCTACTCGCAATCGGTTGCTGCTCTGCCCGTTCCACCCAGGGAGCCGGATCACCCGGTCAAAGGCCTGGCAACGCCCTCTGTTACACGAATAATGACGGTTGTTGCACCGCATAATTTCTGCAACCCGATGAATCCTTCGGCGGTCTTTACGGATATGATCAGGAGTGAGGTGCTATGAGCATTTTTGAGAACCATTTACGGGGAGTCCGGCGGGCTGGTTTTCTGCTCTGCGCGGGCGGGTTGCTTCTGAGTGCGGACACGCTGACTTTACGGAACGGCGCCACGGTACAAGGCGTATATCTTGGTGGCACTGCGCGCGAAGTTCGCATGGATCAGAATGGCAGCGTCCGCACCTACGATATCGGCCAGGTCCAGTCGGTTATTTTCTCCGAGCCGGTCCGTGAGTCGGCTCCACCTCCGCCGCCTCCACCACCTCCGCAGGCTTCCTACCCGCCGCCGCGCACCCCGCGGGATATCGCATCCGACCGGGGGAGCGATCGGCCACGCGATAACGATCGCCCGCCGCAGCAAGCCGGCCTCACCATTCCAATCGATACTCCCGTCACAATCCGAATGATCGATGCCGTCAACTCCGATACCTCGCGGCTTGGCGAAACCTTTCGCGCCAGCCTCGATGAGCCCGTGGTCGTCGATGGTCAGGAAGTAATTCCACGCGGCGCGGACGTACTGACGAAACTGGTGCAGGATCAACAGTCCGGCAAGATTCAGGGCCGCACGGTGCTGACGCTGGCGCTCTCGACGATTACTGTAAATGGGCGTCCTCTCGATGTCACCAGCACCGACGTCAAAACCGAAAGCAGCTCTCGCGGCGGCCGCAGCGGCAAGGTCATCGGCGGCACGGCGGCGTTGGGCGCGATCATCGGAGCGATAGCCGGCGGCGGTAAAGGCGCGGCGATCGGCGCTGGTTCGGGCGCCGCTGTCGGCACCGGCGCGGAAGTTCTTACAGGCGGTCAGAAGGTCAAGATCCCGTCGGAAACGCGGCTGACTTTCCGGTTGCAAAACCCCGTCCAGCTGTGAGGTTTCCAGCGTCGGCGCTGCTGCTTGTCATGATTGCGGCCGTTTCGTCGGGCGCCCGGACCGATATGGTGGAAGGCAATCCAGCAAGCCCTGTCAAGGTTCTCATCTACGATGATCTGCAGTGCAGCGACTGCGCTCGTTTCCGCGAGATTCTCGATGAAAAACTACTTCCCCGTTATGGATCGAAGGTAGCATTCATTCATCGCGATTGTCCGCTGGGAAAGCACGATTGGGCGCGCCCCGCGGCGATGGCTGCGCGCTGGGTCTACGAGCAGGATCCACAGCTCGGCATCACGTTCCGCCGCGAGTTGCTCGCCGAGCAGAATAACGTGACTTCGCAGAACCTGAAGCCGTGGCTGACCGAGTTCGCTTCCCGCAACCATCTGGATCCGAAAGGCATTGTCGACGCGCTCTCCGACCAGCGCCTCGGGACCCTCGTCGATCAGGACCGTCAGGCCGCCGTGGCGCGCGGCGTCACCCGCACCCCGACCGCATACGTCGGCGGCTTGCCTTTCGTGGAAGACATAATCTACGAAGACCTTGCGCGGGCCATCGACGAGGCGCTGGCAAAGTAGCCCGCCCGTCATCCCCCATCAGAGCATCAGACGGACGCGGCCGGTTGTTCTGATATCCTGACTGTTCAAAGTCTTTTTCTCTCCGAGGTAAACCCGTTTGGCATTAGTGGAAGGTTGTAAGCACGAGCTTGAGATTTCGATTCCTGCCGAAGCAGTCGAAGCCGAAACCATCAAAGTCACGAAGACTTATCAGGAACGGGCGAAGCTTCCCGGCTTCCGCCCCGGCAAAGCTCCGGCCTCTCTGGTGCGGCGGAATTTCGCGGGCGATATCCGGCAGCAGGTTCTGGAACAGCTCGTTCCGCGCTTTTTCGAAGAGAAAGCGAAAGAAGAGAATCTCCGCGTGGTCGGGACGCCGAATATTTCTGACGTCCATTTCCACGATGGCGCGCCGCTGCGTTTCAAGGCGCATTTTGAAGTGTTTCCAGAGTTCGATCCGGCGGAATACAAGGGCGTGGAAGTCCCTTACCGCCAGCCGGAAGTGTCCGACGAAGATGTCGAGAAGCGCATAGCGGAGTTGCGCGAGAGCAAGGCGACCTACGTAAACGAAGACCCGCGCCCATTGCGCGATGGCGACCACGCGGTGATCTCGCTGGAAAGCGTTTCCGGCGCTGAAACACCCATCAAGTCCGACGAAGTTGTCGTTCTCATCGCCGGACCCGAAACGCTTGCCGGCTTTACCGAAAACCTCCGCGAGGCTTCACCCGGCGACGAGAAGGAATTCGACGTCACCTATCCCGAGGACTACGGGCAGGAAAAACTCTCCGGCAAGACCATCCGCTTCAAAGTCACCGTCAAGGGTCTGCGCCGCAAGGAACTGCCCGAAGTCAATGATGACTTTGCGCAGGACCTCGGCGATTTCCGCACCATGGATGAGTTGCGGGACGCCCTCCGGAAGTCGATCTTCGCCCAGCGCGAAGTGGAAGCGCAACGCGAGGCGAAGGACAAACTGGTCGACAAATTGGTCGATGCCAACACCTTCCCTGTTCCGGAGAAGTTCGTCGAGAAGCAGATCGAGAATCGAGTGGAGCAGCGGCTGCGCTCGCTCGCCCAGCAGGGCGTCGATCCGCGGTCTTTCAATCTCGATTGGTCGAAGATCAAAGACGCCCAGCGGGAAGCTGCCACGCGCGAAGTAAAGGCGTCACTTATCCTCGGTAAGGTTGCGGAGCGCGAGGCGATCGGGGTTACCAACGACGAAGTCGATCGCGAAGTACAGCGTATCGCGCAGCAGAACCGGGAGCCGATCGCGACCGTCCGCAAAAAGCTGACGGAAGACGGCACGCTCGATCGCATCGCGTCTCACATCCAGACGGAAAAGACGCTCAACTTTCTTTTCGACAAAGCGACCAAGACGGAGCCGGAGCCTGAACCCGAGCCTGTCGCCACCCCGCCCGAAGCGGAGTAACCGGCAGCGACACCGCCTGCCCCACCAACCAGGCCTGCTGCGGGTTCTGGTGGGGCAGGCCGTTTGGCCTGCCATGTTTCTTCCCTTTACGGCAGATCTGTTTTCGCAACCGGTTCATCCGGCTTGACGCTGTGCGAAATCGCCGGGATTTCACCTTCCGGACCCACCGCCTGCTCCGACAACGCTTCCTGAAGAATTTGCAGCGCGGTTTCGGGCGTATCCGCAAACTGAAATAACTCCAGATCGGCGGCGGAAACCGTCCCGTGCTTCACCAGCGCCTCGAAATTCACGATCTCTTTCCAGAAACTCGATCCGTAGAGAATGATCGTGATCTTCTTCGCGAGCTTCTGCGTCTGCACCAGGGTGAGGATTTCAAACAGCTCATCCATCGTCCCGAAGCCGCCCGGAAAAACGACGAGCGCCTTCGAGAGATAAGCGAACCAGAACTTCCGCATGAAGAAGTAGTGGAACTCGAAGTTCAGCTCGTTCGTAATATACGGATTGGGAAACTGCTCGAAGGGAAGGCCGATGTTCAGCCCAATAGTCTTGCCCTTGGCATCTGAGGCGCCGCGGTTGGCGGCTTCCATAATGCCGGGGCCGCCGCCGGAACAGACGACGTAGCGGTAGGTCCGGTCGCGCAATGTCTTCGCCCACTTCGTGAGCATGGCGGCCAGCGTGCGCGCGTCCCGATAGTATTCGGCCAGCGGACCCTCTTCGCGAATCCGCGCCGATCCGAAGAAGACGATCGTGTCGCGAATACGCTGCCGCCGGAAGTGCGACAGCGGCTCCAGATATTCCGACAGAATGCGCAGCGTGCGCGCGTCCGGACCCTTCAGGAAATTGTCATTCTTGTAAGCCAGCGGCGGCCGGGACTGCGGAGTCTCGCTCATGCTTCTTCGATTCTCTCTGTCTTGATTTTTTGCGCGTCTTTTTTCAATTCACGCACCGCCCGCAGGATCTCCGGCAGTTTCTGGAATGCCGTAATCGCCCGCAGCCATTCCGATGCGTCGAACGCTGGTGATCCGGATACACGCGAGTTCGGTTTTACGTCGCCGCCGATGCCGCTCTGCGCATATACGATCGCGCCCTCGTGGATCGTCAGGTGTCCGGAAACGCCGACCTGCCCGGCCAGCAGGACGTTTTTCTCCGTGATGGAACTGCCGGCGAGACCGGTCTGCGAGCAGATGATATTGTCCTCGCCGACGACGCAGTTGTGGCCGATCTGCACGAGGCTGTCGATTTTCGCGCCGCGCTGCACGCGCGTTTCGCCGAAAGTCGCGCGGTCGACGGAGGTCAGGCTCTGGATCTCGACATCGTCCTCGATGACCGTCACGCCCGACTGCACGATCTTGTGGTGGCTGCCATCCGCGCGCTTCGCAAAGCCGAAGCCATCGCCGCCAACCACGACGCCGTTCTGAAGAATTACGCCGTTACCGATCTGGCAATATTCGCGTACGACCGAATGTGAATGTGCCGTGAAACGATCGCCGACCCGTGCGCCTTCGTAGATCGCGACATGCGGATGCAGCACCGCATCGCGCCCGATGACGACGTTATCGCCCACCGCGACGAACGGGCCGATCGACGCGCCTTCGCCAATGCTGGCGGAAGGGGAGATTGCGGCCGAGGGATGGATTCCGCGCCGCGGCCGCGGCGGCTGGTAGAAGAGTTCGAGGGCGCGGGCGAAATCCAGATAAGGATTAGTGGAAATCAGCGAGGGGATTCCGCTGATCGCCTGGGACGCGATCACCGCACTCGCATGCGTCGTCTTGAGTTTGGGTGCGTACTTCGGATTCGAAAGGAAAGTGATGTCGCCAGGACCGGCGGCTTCGATGCCACGCACGCCGGCGATTTCGAGGCTGCTGTCGGATTCGGCATCGCAGGTAAGCGCGCAATCAAGCGCCTCGGCGAGTTCCTGGAGTTTCATGGCCAAACCGTTACCTTACCGCACGGCTCGGTCAGGTTACGGCACGCCTCTTCGCGCCATGTGTCCCAGCCCCAATTCCTGGTTCAATTCCTGGTAATCCCGTTCGATGATCCAGCGGTGTTCGGCCATCTTCGCCAAAGCTTTGACCTGGGTAGCCGGAGACGGTGCTGCGGGCCGGTTTTTCCGGCGGTTTCGGTTCGTTGCGCAGCAATTCGATGGATACCCGTTCCCTGGCGCAGCGGCCGTGTGACAAAATCCGGTTCGCCACCGGAACTTTTTTATTTTTGTCCTTGAATCTATCGTTTACCGGTTGGCCACTGCTGGCACGGCCAAATCGGCCGGTAGTATCCTGGCATGAACACATTTCTTCAGCTCCTCAATGCGTTGCCAGCTATTGTGCAGTCCGTCCAGACGGTCGAAACTGCGATTCCAATGTCCCAGAGCGGCCAGCACAAACTGAACATCGTGCTCGGCGCCGCAGCCGCCGCCTGGGAGGCCGGCCAGGCTGCCCAGCAGATTTCGAAAGGCGACGCTGTGGCCGCGGTCCAGAGCATCACCGATCTCACAGTGGCCACTTTGAACGCCGTTGGCGTGTTCAAACACAGCACCCCTGTATCATCGAACTAATGTCCGCTGGTGTGAACGTGGTCGAGATCGAGAATGAATACCTGCTGCAGAATTATGCGCGTCATCCGCTGATTCTGGTACGCGGCGACGGTCCCTGGATGTGGGACGCCGCCGGCAAGCGTTACCTCGATTTCATCGCCGGCATCGGCGTGAACGCGCTTGGCCAGAATCACCCGCGGATTGTGGAGGTGATCCGGGAGCAGGCGGCCCGGCTCATTCATACATCAAATCTTTTCTACAACGAATACCAGGGGCCGCTGGCAAAGCGAATCGCGGAAGCCAGCGGTCTCAAACGAACCTTCTTCTGCAACAGCGGCACCGAAGCGATCGAGGGCGCGCTGAAGATGATGAAGGCGCATGGACACGATATCTCCCCTGAAAAGTATGAGATCGTCTCGCTCGAAAATTCATTTCACGGCCGCACCCTGGGCGCGCTTTCGGTAACTGGCCAACCGAAATACCGCAAGGACTTCGAGCCGCTGCTGCCGGGCGTGAAATTCGTGCCGCCGAACGATATCGCGGCGCTCGATGCGGCCGTTAACGGCCGGACGGCGGGAATTTTCATCGAATGGATTCAGGGTGAGGGCGGAGTCTTGCCGCTTGATACTGCTTTTTGCCGGCGGGCGCGGGAGCTGGCGGACAAATTCAACGCGCTGCTCTGTTTCGATGAAATTCAATGCGGCGTGGGGCGCGCAGGAACATACTTCGGCTATCAGCTGGCCGATGTGCCGGTGATGCCGGACATCATTACCGCGGCCAAGCCGGTGGCCTGCGGGATTCCGCTGGGCTTCTTCACGGCCAACGAGCGCGCGGCGAAGACGATTCGCCCCGGCATGCACGGGTCCACGTTCGGCGGAAATGCGCTGGCGGCCCGGGTTGCGCTGGAGTTTTTCGATATCCTCGATGGGCTGCTGCCGCAGATCCGGCGGGTCGGCGAATACTTCAGAGAAGAGTTGCGGCGAATAACCGAGCCGTACGATTTCGTCAGGGAAGTCCGCGGGCACGGCCTGATGATCGGAGTGGAGTTGAAGATCCCCGGCAAGGAAATTGTGAACCGCGCCATGCAGGAAGGGCTGCTGATGAACTGCACCCATGACACGGTGTTGCGGTTTCTGCCGCCTTACATTGTGACGGAGGCGGAGATCGACGAGGCCGTGGCGATTCTGGAGCGCGTGTTCCGGAGGGTTTAGGAACCCTTACAGCAGCTCGCCGCGGTCGTTCTTTTCGAGCAGCTTGACGATGTCGCCAACCTGCTGCGCGCGCGAGCGGCTCGCGATGAGCAGTGCGTCCGGGGTGTCGACGATAATCAGGTTTTTCACGCCCAGCAGAGCGACCAGTTTCTTTCCGCAATCGATGTAGTTTCCAGTCGAGGCGGCGCTAAGAAGCTCCGAGCGCGCGACATTGGCGCTCGCGTCGCGTGGCATGAGTTCGTAGACGGCATCCCAGCTTCCGACGTCGTTCCATCCGAAATCGTCGCACGCAAGGCCGACGACATTGGCGGCGTGGTTCATGACGCCGAAATCCACCGAGACGTTCTCGCAGAGAGGGAAAACTTCCGCGAGCTTCAAGGGAAAATCCCGGTGGCGAAAGGCGGGCAGGCTCGAGATCAGAGTGGCGGTCTTCGCCTGGTGCCGCCGCAGGGCTTCGAGGATGGTCGTGGCCTTCCAGAAGAACATGCCGGCATTCCAGAAATAGCGTTTGGCCCTGAGAAATTTCTTTGCCGCTTTGAGCTTCGGCTTTTCTTCGAAACTCGCTACGTTGAGGGCATCGAGCCCCCCGGCGGCGGCGCCTTTCGGGAACTCGATGTAGCCGTAGCCGGTTTCCGGCCAGCGCGGTTGAATTCCGAGCACGCCAATGTGTCCTTTTTCGGCGGCTTTCAAAGCCGCGCGGACAAACTGCAGATAACGTTTTGGGCTTCCAATCACGTGGTCCGAAGGGAAAACGCCGAACACCGCTTTCGGATCGATCGAATGCAGGATGTGCGCGGCCAATGCGATTGCGGGCGCCGTATTGCGCTGGGCGGGCTCAGCAATGATCTGCGACGCCGGCACTTCCGGCAACTGGCGCACGATCTCGTCGCGCACAAAGTCGTTGGTGAGAATCCAGATGCGTTCAGGCGGTATGACCGGCGCCAGACGATCGACAGTAGCCTGGATCAGAGTGCGCTCGCCGGTGACGTTGAGAACCTGTTTCGCGTGGCGCTTCCGGCTGCGGGGCCAGAACCGCGTGCCTCTGCCGCCGGCCAGAATCAGGCCGTAATGGTTCGCTTTTGCCATAGGGAAATCCCGCGTCTACTGCACGGGGTACGAGTGGATCAGACGCATCTCGCGGTTCCAGCGCGTCTTTGTGAGGAAGTGAGTCGCGATGTCGAACAGATGGCCGAGGCCCACGCCGGGGCTGGACAGTTCTTCGGTGGTCGCATTGTACGACCAGTAGATGATCAACGGTTTCCCGATGATGTTCTCGCGCGGAACGAATCCCCAATACCGGCTGTCGAGCGACTGGTCGCGGTTGTCGCCCATAGCGAAGAAGTAGCCAGGCGGCACGGTCACTTCGCCGTTCTTCACGTTCTTTTCGAGCATCACCTGCGCCGGAGGATAGAGCGGTGTGTTCGGGTCGGCCGGGAAGTTATCGCGATAGGAATCGATGTAATCCAGCTTGTGGACGGCGTAGGGCTCGTCGAGCAGATGTCCGTTGAGGAATACTCGTTTGTTTTCGAGCCGGATACGATCGCCCGCCACGCCCATCACTCGCTTGACGAAAGTCTGCTTGATGTCGATCGGATAGCGGAAGACGATGATGTCGCCCCGGTGGACGGTGCTATAGGGCAAAAGAGAAGCGGTAGCCGTCCCCGCCGGAGCGAAGGCCAGCTTGTCGACCAGGAGGTGATCGCCGACGAGGAGAGTGTCTTCCATGGAGCCTGTCGGAATGACGAAAGCCTGCACGAGTGTTGTCGTTCCGAACAGCAGGAGAATGATCGTGACGGTCCACTCGGCGATGAATCCACGAGGCGGGTCGGGACTTTTCGCGCCTGCGGCGCTCTCAGAGGGGGAGGCAGACTCGGCCGTTTTGTCCGCAACAACTGCTTTTGATCGATCCACTTCATTCATTGTAACGGCAAACCTCCCTGTGGGGGCAAACTCCAGGAATCCGGAAAGGGGCTTGTGGCCAATCAGCACGCGCCGGGAACATTGCGCTGGTATCCTGAGAATACTTTTCGTTCAACTGCCATGGCCAGTTCCGCAACCGCGATTCCAAACCAGGCAGCACGCCGATCCAACAAGTCGATCTACATGGTGCTCGGATGCACAGTCTTTGCCGCGACGGCACAGGTTCTGCTGAAATTCGGAGCCATGCACCCGATGCCGGCGGTGAATCCGGGAGACACTTCCACGTGGATGCCTTTTCTGGCGGCGCTGCTGAAGAATTATCCCCTGATACTCGGCTACGCCGCGCATTCCGGTAATGCTCTGCTGTTGATTCTGGCGCTGCGCGACGGCGAGTTGTCGCTGCTTTATCCGATCATCGCCCTGACTTATGTCTGGGTCAATCTGCTGTCGATGTATTTTTTCCATGATCGGATGAACATCTGGAAGGCCGCCGGAATCGCGCTGGTAATCGGCGGAGTGGCGGTGATGGGGAGAGCGAGTTCGCGGACATGACGGGGACCCCGCTCAGCTCCATCCTGCTGGTCCTGCTGGCTTCGCTGATCGGCTCATTCGGCGCGGTCTTTCTCAAGCTCGGCGCGGCGCATCTCAATCGCGGATTCCGTTACATTTTCAACTGGCAGCTGGGCCTCGGAGTCGGACTTTTTGTCGGATCGAGTATTCCATTTCTGATGGGATTGCGGCGCGGTGAGCTGTCGGTACTGTATCCGATGGTTTCGCTCAGCTACGTATGCACGCTTTTCTGGTCGAAGCTGTTCTTCAACGAATCGATCACGAGGGCGAAGGTGGGCGCGCTGATGATGATTCTGGCGGGAATCGTCTGTATAGGGATCGGCGCCCGATAGAGCGCGCGCTTCAAAGCGGGCTGCCGCCGGACGATGAGGCCTGTTAGTCCCATTCACGATGCGCTAAACCCGCAAAATAAAGGTCGCGTTCCGACACTCGGAAGCCGGGACGCCGAAACGCGGCGGACAAAAATGTCGTCAAATAGAGCTATGGTTTATCGGGCTGGCTTACTCACAACCTCCGCCCTCCTGGTCGCAAGCGGAGCCTTCGGGCAAATCAGTTTTCCCGGTCAATATCCGCCGGGTCAATACCCGCCCGGTCAATACCCACCCGGTCAGGGCCGGTATCCACAGGGTGGCTCTTCGAGTCCGTTTCCCGGCCGAGGCAAAAAGACTACCGAGCAGCAGGACAATCAGGCGCGCGGAGTCACAGTCGTCGGAATCCTGCGGCGCATATCCGATGCCGATCTGGTCGTCGATTCCGATGACAAACGGGTCGTTACGGTGGCGCTGGCGAGCACGACGAAGTATTACAAAGCGACGGGCGGCACCGCAAAGACAACTGACCTGCAGCCGGGCGATCACGTGAGCATCGATGCGACGCAGGACGACAGCGGGTATTACCACGCGCGGAGTGTCAGTCAGATCAAGCAGGGAACAGAGGCGGAGCGGGCGGCGGCTTCCGAGCCGGTCGATGTATCACCGATTGGGGATGGCGGAAACGGCGGCGGGGCGGCCGGAGACGATGATCGCCCTCGGCTGCGGCGCAGCCCCAGCCCCGACGACAAAGCGCCAACGGCATCGCAGAACACGACTTCACAGAACACGACTCCGGCATCCGCTCCCACTCCCACTACACCCCCGATCACGCGCAGCGATTCCAGCCAGCCGGTGAGAACCGCTGATAGAGATCAGCCCGAGGCCGCCCCGGCTCCCGATCCGAGCGATCCGGGTCCGCCGCGATTGCGGCGCGGCGCGCCTGCAAAGCGGGCATCCACGAGTTCCGACGAAGCGCCTTCGATTGCGCAGAATAATCCACCGCCTGCGCCGCGTCCCACTATTCATGCGGACGAAGTCAATGGTGTGACTCTCACTCCGCAGCCACCCAAAATCGAGGAAGGCGCCGCCCAGACGCGCCGGGCTGCTACCGCAACGCAGACCGCGAAAAGCGGGGACCCCGTGATCGACAAAGCTCGCGAAGCCGCGTCTTCCTTCAGCGAGACGCTGCCGAACTACATCGTCAAGCAGTTCACCACCCGCTATCAAACCGAAGCCGCACGGGGAGGCCAGACCTCCTGGCGCGCCATCGACACCGTGAGCGCCGACGTGGTTTCCGAAGGTGCAAAAGAAACCTACAAGAACGTGCTCGTCAACGGAAAAACGCCAAAGGAGGACGTGGAGAAAAGCGGCGCATGGTCGACCGGCGAGTTCTCCAGCCTGCTGCTCGACATATTGTCTCCGGAGACCGATGCCGATTTTCACAACCGGCGCTCCACGACCATCGTCAACCGCGGCGCATACCGCTATGACTACTCGGTGGAGCAGGTGAACTCGCACTGGCACGTATACGCGGCTGCCGAGTCGTACAGACCGGAATACACCGGAACCATCTGGATCGACAAGGAAACCTCACGCGTGTTGCGGATCGAACTCTCCGGGCGGAACATGCCGAAAGCCTTCCCGCTCGACACCGTGGAATCGGCGGTCGATTATGACTTTGTATTGATCGGAGACGGCAAGTTCCTGTTGCCGATTCATTCCGAATCGCTGAGCTGCGAGCGCGGCACGAGCATCTGCAGCCGGAATGTGATCGACTTCCGGAACTACAGGAAGTTTGGCGCCGACACGAGTATCACGTTCGAGCCTGCGTCCGAAAAGTAAGAAAAACAGCGAGGGGAATTAAGAACACATTGCTATACTTCATCCGATGAAAAGGCCTTTGTGGTCCGTGCTGGCCACGGTCATCCTTTGCGGATGCGGCAGGTCTCCCGAAATGAAAATCGTTCAGGCAGCGGCTGTCGCGATGGGCGGGAAAGACAAGATTCAGGCCGTAAACACGCTTACCATCGAAGGCGCCGGGGAGAATGCCAACCTCGGTCAGAATCTCACACCGGATGCCCCGCTGACGGTTTGGAAAGTAACCGGGTTCAAGGAGACAATCGATCCGGTTAACGGAAGGATGCGGATCGAGCAGATGCGAACCGCGCAATTTCCGTTCGCCGGGGCCACGGTTGTGCGGCAGGACACGAGGCTCGACGGTGATATCGCCTGGAATATGGAGGCGAACGGACCGGCGCCTCGGCTTACCCAAAGGGCCGCGCGTGATCGAAGGGCGGAGCTGTTGCGGTATCCACTGACGATTCTGCGGGCAGCGCTCGATCCAAAATCCAAATTGAGCCGCTTCCGCGAAAGTGGCAACCAGCAGTTCGTCGATGTTACGACGTCCGCCGGGGACGTGCTGACACTCGGGGTCGATTCACAAACGAAATTTCCCGCCAGCGTAAGCTCGACCACGGATCAGCCGAATCTGGGGGATGTCGTGATCCAGACTTCGTTCGACGATTATGAAGACGCGGGCGGTCTCAAGCTTCCGAAACATCTGAAAACCAGCGTTGACAAGTGGGAGCAATCGAACGTTCAGGTCTCAAACAATATCGTGAACGGCGCCGCGGGAGATCTGGCTGCTTCCGCCGCGCTCAAAGCGGAATTAGCGGCGCCTGACGATCCGCCTGTCGAGGTAACTGTAGAGCCGGTCGCGAAGGGCATCTGGCTGCTCGCCGGCGCGGGGAATCACCACAGCATTGCATTCGAGTTCGCCGACCATCTGACGCTTTTCGAGCTGCCGGAGAGTGAGGCGCGCGCGAAAGCGGTAATCGAAAAGACGCATTCGCTCGCTTTCGGCAAGCCGTTGACGGAAGTGATCGTGTCGCATCATCACTTCGATCACTCGGGCGGACTCCGGACCGCTGTGGCCGAGGGTCTGACGATCATCACGCAACGGGGGAATGCGGCATTTTTCAAAGATCTGGCAGCGCGCAAGCATACGATTGCGCCCGACGAGCTGGCGAAGAATCCAACCGCGCAGGCGATACGGATCAAGACCGTCGATGATGAGCTCGTCTTGAAAGACGCGGCCATGGAACTCGACCTGTTTCACGTGAAGGACAATTCCCACTCCGACACCCTCCTCATGGGATGGGTGCCCGGCGAGCACATTCTCGTGCAGGCGGATTTGTACGATTCCGGCTGGCTGAAATTTCCCTGGGCCGACAATCTGAGGAAGAATGTGGAGCTGCGGAAGCTGGCCGTCGGGAAGGATGTTCCGGTGCACGGGAACATCGAGAGCTGGGCGGACGTGCTGAAGACGATGCAGGCGAAGCAGTAGCGGCTTCTGTGGCACGGGCGGCCCGTCGGGTGGCTCGTTTCGAATAAACCCACCGGCGGCAGGATCTCCGGCGCCACAGAACGCACCACAGAATCAGGCGGCGGTATGCAGGTAACGCAGGCGCAGGCGCAACGTTTCGTAGGCGCGGAACATCAGGGCTTTTACGGCCGAAGGTGAGCAGCGTAATACGCGTGCAATCTGCGCATAATCCATTTCGTCGTATTTGTGCATGATGACGGCCGCCCGCTGCTTCGGCGGCAATGCACGAATCGCACTCCGGATCTGACCTGCCACTACGTCGCGCACCATGCGGTCCTCGACCAGCAGCGTCTTGTCCTGCGCTTCGCGGCGGACCTGAACTGCATCCTGCACGTCCAGACTGATCTGGTTCTGCATGCGTTTCTCGTCGCGGAAATAATTCAGCGCGACGTTCGTGGTGATGCGATAGAGCCAGGTAGAAAATTTCGCCGTGGGCTCGTAGGTCCTGCGCGAGCGATATACGCGTATGAAGACGTCCTGGGCGAGCTCTTCGGCGATGGCGCGATTGACCACCATGCGGGCGAGATAGTTAACGACGAGATTCCGATTCCGGTTCAGCAACTCGCCGAAGCTCGAAGCATCGTCGCGCTGCACCGCGATCATCAGCTGAGTATCGATATCGGCGGCGCAGGTCATCCTCCCTGTATTGACGGGCGCCGCATGTTTAGTTCCGCAAATTTCGCGTCAAAGCGTCAACGCATTTCGTCAAAGCTTCAAAGTATTTCGTCAAGGTATGGAAAAGGCATCTTTGAGGCGCCGCCAGGTCACGGAAATTTCTTCGGGCAGGACGCGCGTCTGACCAACCGTGGTCATGAAATTAGCGTCGCCGGTCCAGCGGGGCAGTACATGCATGTGAATATGGCCCGCGATTCCGGCCCCGGCGCTTTCGCCGATGTTCATCCCGACATTCAGACCGTCGGGCCGGTAGGCGTGGCGGAGGTGGCGTTCGGAAGCCTGGGTCAACGCCATCAGTTCCGTGGCGGCAGGCTCATCAAGGCCGGCGAGGTCGGAAATATGCTGGTACGGAACAACCATCAAGTGCCCGGAAGTGTATGGGAAACGGTTGAGAACAACGAAATTGTGCGTGCCGCGGAAGACGATCAGAGATGCGTCGTCATCATTGGCTGCGGCCATCGCACAGAAGATGCAGGCCTCCGGGTTTTTCAGGGCCGTCAGATAGGAGTAGCGCCACGGACTCCAAAGATAGTCCACGCCAGATTAATCCACGCCGCGTTAAACCGAAGGCGTTTCCGGGGTGGCTGCCGGGGGCGCGGCCGGTTTGGCGCCAACGTTTACAACGTCTTTCAGTTCCTTGCTGGGCTTGAAATAGGGAATTTTCTTGGCGGGAACTTCGACCCGCGTACCCGTTTTGGGATTCCGCCCAACCCGGGACTGCCGCTGGCGCGTGCGGAAGCTGCCAAAGCCCCGAATCTCGATCTTGTCGTCTCCGCGAAGAGCGCGCACGATACTGTCGAAGATCGCTTCCACTATGACTTCGGATTCCTTCCGCGTCATTTCGACAACACGTGAGACCTCTTCAATCAGATCGGCTTTGGTCATCTTCCACCTTTCTCAATTTTGCCACAAATGGCATAAGGATGAAGCAATTAGGGGAAATATGAATATCTCCCGAATCGCATGGAATTGCAAGTGGGGAGCGTGGCGCCCGTGGCTAAAACAGCCCACAAGTCAGGGATGGACGATCAATCCCGGTCGCGGCGCTGCAGGTGATGTTCGAGGCTGGTGCTGGCAGCCGCGGCGCGTTTCTGGTATTCGTCGAGCCGTCCTCGTTCCTCGGCTTCGGCGAATGCTTTGAGGCTGAGCCCCGTCTTTCGCTCCGCCTCATTCATCTTGATGATTTTAAAGTCCATTTCCTGTCCAGGTGTCAGGGGCGCCACTTCCGACTTTCGGCCGGACCAGCCCGGCACCTCCGAGAAATGGCAAAGACCCTCGACGCCTTCGGCAATCTCCACAAAAGCGCCGAATCCCGCCAGCCGCAGGACTTTTCCATGAACGGTGTCGTTCACATGATGCCGCTGGAAAAAAGTCTCCCAGGCATCCGGCTGCAACTGCTTGATTCCCAAAGACAGCCGCTTGTGATCCGCGTCGATTGCAAGGATGACCGCCTGCACCATGGATCCCTTTCGCAGAATCTCGCTCGGGTGCTTGACCCGTTTGGTCCACGACAAGTCGGAGATGTGCACCAGGCCGTCAATACCCTCTTCGATCTCGATGAAGGCGCCGAACTCGGTCATATTCCGGACCCGGCCTTCGACGACCGAGCCAACACTGTAACGCTGCTCGACGGTCGTCCACGGATTAGCCTCCAGCTGCTTGAGGCCGAGTGAAATCCGGCGGTCTTTGGTGTTAACTTCCAGAACCACGCTTTCCACCTGGTCGCCCGGGCGAACCACTTTTGACGGATGCTTCATTCGCCGGGACCACGTCATCTCGCTGATGTGGATCAGGCCTTCCACGCCAGTATCGATTTCGATGAAGGCTCCGTAGTCGGTTACGCTGACGACGCGGCCCACGATGCGGGTGTTGATGGGAAATCGTTCGAGGACGCCTTCCCAGGGGTCGGGCATGAGCTGCTTTATGCCAAGCGAGACCCGCTCTTTCGACGGATCGAACTTCAGGACCTGGACCGTAATCTCGTCTCCAAGGTGCAGCACCTCGGCGGGGTGGTTGACACGTCCATATGAAATATCCGTGACGTGCAGGAGCCCGTCGATGCCGCCCAGATCGATGAAGGCTCCGTACTCGGTCAGGTTCTTGACGGTTCCGGTGAGCACGGCGCCCTCGTGGAGCGCTTCCATCGTTATGCTCTTGCGGGATTCAACTTCCTCGAGAATCGCGAGTTTGCGGGAAACGACGACGTTGCCGCGCTTCCGGTTGAGCTTGACGACCTTAACGGGAATGTTCTGCCCGATGAACTGGTCAACGTTCCGGACAGGCCGGACATCCACCTGGGAGCCCGGCATGAAAGCCCGCACGCCGACGTCGACCGAAAGGCCACCCTTTACGCGGCTCAGAACAAGGCCAGAGATCGTCAGTTGCTGATCGAGAGCGCTTTCGAGGTTGTCCCAGATCTTGAGCCGCGAGGCCTTTTCGTGAGACAGGAGAACATAGCCCTCGGAAGTATGGCCGCTCTCGACCATAACCTCGACAACGTCGCCAGCCTTGACCGTAGTGTTTCCGTTCGCATCGGCGAACTCGGAGAGGGGCGCAAAACCATCCGACTTGTACCCGACATCGATGAAGACGCCGGTCGCCGAGACTTTCAGGACGCGGCCATCGAGGACCTCATGCCGCGACGGCGGCGCAAGGTGGCTGTAATCCTCGAGGAGGTGCTGGTATTCTTCCGGGTCTACTGTCGTGACAGGCGGTTCCAATGGGCCGGCCGTCTCGTTGTCTGCCACCGCGTCTGCTCCCGGTATTCCTTGACGCCTGTTTTAACGGGGCATGGCCCCGCATAAAATTCAGGATTCTATCAACTATAGAGACGGCGCGACGAGGTTGTCAAACGTTTCCGCCAAACGTTTGCGGACGGATTCGGACATGTGCGGACGCGGTATGTAGCCTGATAACGGCGGCAGGCCTGGCGACGTTATCAGTCGCCGGCGGCCTCGACCTGGGCCCGCGGGGAGATCTGCCGCATAATGGCTAACACCATGGCCGAATAATCGGTCCCATGGTTATAGGCCGCCAGTTTACCGCCGATGTCCTTGCCGCGGTAGGCGGTCCCATGCGCCAGTGCGGAAGCCACCGTGTGGATGGCTTCCCCGATCGTACTGAAAGTACTCTTGCCATTGGCCCAACCGAAGAGATTGTTTCCCTTTGCGGTCCGGCCCCCGCCGGATTCGACCAGCGCCAGACTCGGAAGCAACCTCCAGTCGAGGTTGTGGGCGTCGGCTTCGGCGATAAAAACTGAAGAAAACTCCTGGTCGGGACAATGCTTGTCCCGTAAAAACTTGTGGAGGATGACCTCCCGCAGGTCGAACTTTTTGCGATTTTTTGTTACGTCCTGATCGCTGTACACCGATGCGGTGGCGATTCCCAGGACTCCAGCGAAAATCATCAACCCGGAGGGCAAAAAGCGCTTCATCTAATGTCGTTCTCCTTGACTGAATTTCAGGTGGAACGGCCTCTCTGGAGCGGCCGAACTGGGTGTTGCGGTTAAACGGTTACCGAGCGGACATATGAAAAATTGTAACAAACCCGTGCGCGTCGTCCAGAAGTTGGAAGAAGATTGGGGGGCCGTGGGGTGCCCAACGATACGAAATCGGCCGGTTGGCGCTTACAATATCGGAGGGGTGGGCGAATGTGGCGCCATTTATCGGCTTGGGAGCGCGGGAGTGCCGGGACTATTTTCTGTCTTCTTTGTATTCTCTGCCTCCAACCATCTGATTCCAAAGCGCAAAGCGAGATCCAACCGAGGCTGCGATCAGGTTCCGCGGGGGCAGCGATCCCGAGTGCGACCCTGCGGGTGGATACGAACCTGGTTCTCGTGCCGGCGACGGTGAACGACCAGTTCAACCACCCTGTCACCGGCCTCGAAAAGGACAACTTCAGGATTTTCGACAACAAAGTCGAGCAAAGCATCACGTCCTTCCTGAACGAGGACGAGCCTATCGCCCTCGGCTTCATCTTCGATACCAGCGGCAGCATGCAAGGTTTACTGCCGCAGGGACGCGCGGCGGCGGCCGAGCTCCTGAAGTTTGCCAATCCGGAGGATGAGTTCTTTCTGGTGGAATTCGACTCCCGGCCGCGCATGGTGATTCCGCTAACATCGAACGCCAACCCCATCGGGCTGGAAGTAATGATGGCGGGTTCCCATGGCTCGACGGCGCTGATTGACGCGTTGTTCCTCGGGATTCACGAGATGCGGAAGTCCAAAAAGGGGAAGAAAGCTCTCGTCCTGATTTCGGATGGCGGCGAGAACAACAGCCGCTACTCGCCGGGCGAGATCAAAAACGTAATCAAGGAAAGCGACGTCCTGATTTACACGGTGGCGATCGGCGCGGGGCATGATTCGGACTCCGAGGCTGGGCTCCGAATGATGAGGAGCGTTTCTGAGATGAGCGGGGCGCACATGTTCGATGAGGGGCCGTTCCAGCTGACGGATGTCGCGGAGAAGATCGCGATCGAATTGCGGAATCGTTATGTTATCGGATATGCGCCGCATGAAGTGATCCGCGACGGTCGGTACCACCGGATCGACCTCAAAGTGCTGCCACCGCGAGGACTGCCGAAGCTGTTCGCCCACTGGCGGAAAGGGTATTACGCGCCGACGAATTGAGCTTTCCTTTCGCCCACAACGGACTGGCAGCCGGTGCGCTGCCCTGCAATAAATGGGACAATCAGTCTCCAGATAAAGCTGAAGAGGACCAGGACCAATGAGATTGGTAAGGCAACCCTTTCTTTTTGTGACGGCCGCGGCGGTCGTTTTTCTGAGCTCCGCCGCCCAGGGGCAGGGGATCGACTACGCAAAAATCGAGATCCTGACCGAGAGGGTCGCGCCGAACCTTTACGTGCTCTCAGGCTCGGCGGGCGCCGATCCCGGCCATCAGGATGCGGCTGGCGGGCGGATCGGGATACTGGCTGGTCCGGACGGCATCTTCATGGTGGATGCCCAGTATGCGCAAATAACGGACAAAGTCGTCGCGGCGATCCGGAAAATCAGCGGCGAGCCGATTCGGTACCTGGCGAATACGCATGTACATCCCGACCACACGGCTGGGAACGCGAATATCGTGAGGCTGGGCGCGGTGCTGTTCGCGCGCGAGGAACTGCGGCAGGAGATGCTGCGTCCGCCGGCGGCAGGCAGCGCGGCTCCGGCTGCTGACCCTGCAAGACTGCCGGTGATCACTTATGGGATGGGC
>DATAZF010000029.1:0-17097 GCA_036272235.1 Bryobacteraceae bacterium
AGCCACGACTGGAAGTTCACTACGATCAGCATGTAGACCAAGACAATGGAGAACCCTAAGCCGGCGAACAGTCCGACGTAGGACGTGCGCATTGTGTCGAGCTGCCCGCGAATGCGGAAGAAGGCGCCCCTTGGAAGAAGATGCTCATTGGCTTTCACGATGCGCGAGACGTCGCGTCCCACGCCCCCAAGATCGCGCCCCTGTACCGAGCCATAGATGTCAACCACGCGCCGGATGTTGTAGTGCGAGAGCGCTTCCATTTCGTTGCTGCGGTCGATCGCCGCCACATCGGCGAGGATTTCGGGATGGATCATTCCAGGGCCACTCACGGGAACGTTCTGCAGGTCCGTCAACGATTGAATTGCGTACTGCGGCGTCTGCGTCACAAGGCTATAGTTCACACCGTTATGCTCATTCAGAAAGAAGATAGGCGCGGTTTGGAAACTGCCGCTGAGCGAAATCAGCAAGCCGGTCGCGATATCGCGCTGGCTGAAGCCGCCCTGTTGGGCCTTGGTTCGGTCCACCGTAATATGAAACTTCGGGTAGTCGAAAGTCTGCTGGATGCGCAAGTCGGTTAGCCCCGGCACATGCCGGAACTGCTCCAGCACCTGGTCCGCGACGTTGCGATTGGTGGCTACGTCAGCGCCTTCAATTTGCACGTCGATGGGCGCCGGCAGTCCGAAGTTCAGAATTTGAGTGACCATGTCCGCCGGCAGAAAATAGAAGGTGGTGCCAGGGAACTCGGCCGGCAACTTATTACGCAGGGTGGCCATGTATTCGGCAGTCGGATGGTGCTTTTCGTGGAGCGAGACCAGGACGTCCGCCTCGGACGCGCCCAACACGCCGGAAGAACCGTGTAGATAGTTGATGCTGCTGTAAGGCAGCCCGATGTTGTCGAGAATATTGTCGAGTTCGTTTGCCGGGACCTCGCTGCGGATGCTGTTCTCCACCAGGTCGCAGAGTCGCGCCGTCTCTTCGATACGAGTGCCGGTCTTGGTGCGCACGTGCAGCATGAACTGGCCGTTGTCGGTTGTGGGGAAAAAGTCCTGGCCGAGCCATGGAATCAGCATCCCGCCCGAGAGGCATAACCCCAGAAAGCAGGGAATGAAGATGACGCGCCTATGTACCAGCCCTTCGAGCAAGGTACGGTAGAAAACGCGGAGCCGTTCGAATCCGTGTTCGAATGCCCGCTGGAAGAGGACCAGAGGATTTCGCGAACGGCTCTCTCCAGGAGCCGGCGGCTTCAATAGATACAGCGCCAGAGTGGGAATCAGCGTCCTGGAGAGAAGATACGAAGCGATCATGGCGAAGACCACCGCTTCGGCCAGAGGGACAAACAAGTACTTCGACACTCCACTCAGGAAGAACATCGGCAGGAACACGATGCAGATACACAACGTCGACACCAGCGCCGGCACCGCGATCTGCGCCGCGCCTTCGAGAATCGCCGTGTGCAGATCGTGCCCTTCTTCGAGATAACGCTCGATGTTCTCGATCGTGACGGTAGCGTCATCCACCAGAATCCCAACGGCCAGCGCGAGCCCGCCCAGCGTCATGATGTTGATCGTTTCGTGCAGTGCGCTCAGCGCGCAAATCGAAACCAGAATCGAAAGCGGGATCGACACCGCGATGATCAGCGTGCTTCGCCAGCTTCCGAGGAAGATCAGAATCATGAGCCCCGTGAGGCATGCCGCGATCACCGCCTCCCGCACCACACCGCTGATGGCCGCGCGCACGAAGAACGATTGATCAGCCAGCTCCTGGATTTTCAAATCCGGCGGCAATGTCTTCTGGATGCTCGGCAGCAGGTCTTTCACGCCCTGCACCACGTCGAGCGTGGAGGCGTCGCCGTTCTTCAGAATCGTGATCAGCGACCCGCGCTGGCCGTCCAGCCGCACGATGTTCGTCTGTGGCGCAAACCCGTCGGACACCGTAGCCACATCGCGAATGTAGATGGTTGAGTTCCCGACCTGCTTGATGGGAAGATCGTTCAGCTCTTCCACTCGCTCCGGAGCGGAATTCAGATCGACGTCGTATTCGAACTGCCCGATCTTCGCCGTGCCCGCGGGCAGTACGACGTTCTGGTTGCCAAGCGCAGTGACCACATCGTTCGGCGACAGCCCCTTCGCCTGCAGCGCCGCCGTGTTGAGCGCGACATTGATCTGCCGCTGTTTCCCGCCATAAGGGTAGGGAAGCTCCGCCCCCGGCACAGTTACCAGCTGGGTGCGCACGAAGTTCTGCCCCAGATCCTGCAATTGCGATTCCGGCAGAGTTGGGCTCGACAGCGCGAGCTGCAGAATCGGCACCGTCGACGCGTTGTACGTCAGAATGAACGGCGGCGCAGCTCCGGGCGGCAGATTACGCACCGACGAGTTGGAGATCGATGTGATCTCGGCATTCGCCTTATCGACGCTGGCTCCTGGTTGCAGGAACAGCTTGATGATGGCCCGGCCGCTCAGCGTCAGCGATTCGATGTGTTCGATATCGCTCACCGTCGTCGTCATATTCCGCTCGATTCCGGTGGTGATCCGGCCCTCCATGTCCTCCGCGCTCAGGCCGCCAAAATTCCAGATGCTGGCGAGGACCGGAATATCGATATTCGGAAAAATGTCCGTCGGTGTGCGAAGGATCACCAAAGGGCTGACCAGCAGAATGAGAAGCGCGAGGACGATAAAGGTATACGGGCGGGAAAGGGCGATTCGAACAATCCACATATTGTTATTAAACGTGCGCTTACGGCGGGAACACTACGGGTGTTCGAATTCGCGCCGCCGCCAGCTTTATTTATCTCTGATGAGATACGGCACGTAAAAGCGTCGAATAGTTACGCTTATTTCCATTATCGACGAGGGGTTAGCGCGAGCGCGTTGTCGAGGATGGAGATGGCGGCTCGCGGCTCATAAGTTGTAGGCTTTATGAGCCGCGCGTGTCAGCAAACGGTTTCAGCAGTTCTTCAGCGGCCTGGCAGTCACCGAGTGGAGATAAACCGAAGAGCGCCGTCGCGCCACAAGTACAAATCCCGCCAGCGCCAGCCCAAACAGCCCGAATGTCGCCGGCTCCGGTGTTACGGTCTGCCCGCTGCTCTGGGAGCCGTTTGTCACGGAAAGCGACTGAATCTTGAAGAAATCGGCCGCACCGTCCGTATTGCCGCAGGCCGCGCCCCAACTGCAGCCGGATGTCCCATCGTATGCCGCTCCGATGAGCAAATAAGTAACGCCGGTCCCGCTGAGTGTATCGGTTGTGACTACCTGGCCGTCCACCGTGGTTCCGCATCCGTTGCCTTCCTTCGTGCCTGCGCACGACACGTTGGTTTGCGCGCTCCAGCCCGATCCCGGACTGGTCAGATTGCTGATTGTTGTGCTGGCGGTGCTCACGCCGGTCCAGTAGGAGAAATCCATGTCTCCGGAGCCGCTCGTGGAAGTGAAATTGCCGGAGTTGTTGATCCCGCCGAAATTAGCGAGCGTGATTTGCGACAAATCCACAGCCGTACTGAACTTGAAGAGGATGAACTGATACGACCGGTTATTGTCGATTTGATGCTGCGGATCGCTGCAGGAGGTGTCGCCTGTGCCGCATACGCCGAGGCCGTTGCCGGCGTACTGGCCGACGCTGACCGAAGCATTGAGATTCTTGTCCGAAGAGCTGGACGTGCCGGATGTGCCCAATGCCGTGGCTGTAACTGTAATGCCATTAACGGTTTGGCTGAAAGCGCTGCTTGCGTTGTTACTGTAGCTGGAACTGTCGCACGCCGAATTTTCTTTCTGGCCGGCGATCGTGCACTGCGTAAAGTCGAACGTGGCTGTCGCCCACGCCGAACCGGACGATATCACGGCTGCCGTTAATGCGAGCAACGCCGTTGGAACGCCTCTCATCTCTTGCTTGTCCCCCGATACTTTATAGTTTGCTTACGATCTCGATTGTAGAGCAAAGCGTAAAGATCTTATGTGGAATCTTGCCCGCCGGGTTCTAGTACTTTTATATGATCCGAGCTTGTCGGCCGGCGGTTTCAAGCGGTAACCACCGGAAGCAAATTATTCGGCTTCGTTTATCTCGCCTGTTTACATCCGCTTGCCTGCGCGGTATTAACGAAATCCAGCCCCGGCATGCCCGCCTGGCGGATCCCCAGTGTTAAAACAGAACCGGGGCCGGAACTACATCACCATGTTTGTCCAGCGGCCGAAACGGGTTTGAATTTTCAAATCCTGAAAATCAGCCGATTGCAATCGGCCCGCGTGAACCGGTTTTTCGCGCGATAATTGTATACGCCTCGTCATCAGACAAGGGCGATCGAATAGAATCTATCTCATGCCAATCGAAGCAGCCGCGAGCCCGGCGGTCGCCAAACTGAACACGGTCCGCGATGAAATCGCGAAAATCATCGTCGGCCAGCAGAGCGTCGTCGATGGCGTCCTGACATGTCTGCTGGCGGGCGGGCATGTCCTGCTCGAAGGCGTTCCGGGTCTTGGCAAAACGACCCTTTTACGGACTCTCGCCCGCGCCCTCAGCCTGCATTATTCGCGGATTCAGTTCACCCCCGACCTCATGCCTGCGGACATTGTCGGCAGCATGATCATGGAAACCGACGAGCGCGGCCACAAGGCCCTGCGTTTCCAGCCCGGCCCGATCTTCGCCCACCTGGTCCTCGCCGACGAAATCAATCGCGCCACCCCGAAGACGCAATCCGCGCTGCTCGAAGCCATGCAGGAGCGCACCGTCACCAGCGGCACGACTACCCATCACCTCGAAGCTCCCTTTCTCGTGATGGCCACCCAGAACCCCATCGAGATGGAAGGCACCTACCCGCTTCCCGAAGCGCAGCTGGACCGCTTCCTGATGAAGATTCTGGTGACCTACCCGTCGCATGCCGAGCTCTCGCGCATTGTGGAGCGCACCATCGCGAAGGAAGAAGCCACCGTCCACCCCGTGCTCGATCGTGAAGACGTCCTGCAGCTTCGCGGCGTTTGCCACGAAGTCCTCGTTGCTCCGCACGTGCAGGACTACGCTGTACAGCTCGTCATGGCGACCCAGCCGGATCAGAAGGAAGCGCACGATTTCGCCCGCCGCTACATCCGCTACGGCAGCTCGCCGCGCGGCGCTCAGGCGCTGGTGGAATGCGGCCGCGTTCTGGCGCTCCTGCGCGGCCGTTTTCACCTCAGTGTGGACGACATTCGCGAGCTCGCCCCTTCGGTGCTTCGCCACCGCGTGATCCTGAATTTCGACGCCCATGCCGATGGCAAAACGCCGGATGCGATTCTTTCGACCATCATTTCCGGCGTAACCGTTAAGGCCTCCGCCGCATAGCTTTTTTGAGAGGCTTTTTTTCCGTGCCCCATGAGTCGTTACTAGATCGGGAATTTCTGGAGCGTCTCGAACGCCTCACCATCCACTGGCAGCGCTCGTTCGCGGGTCTTGTCGGTGGGCATAATCGTTCGCGTTTCGCGGGCGGCGGTCAGGAGTTCCTCGATCATCGCCAATTTCACGACGGCGACGACCTTCGCGCGGTCAACTGGCGCGCCTACATGCGGCTGGACAAAATGTTCCTCAAGATGTTCCAGATCGAGCCGCGTGTTCCGGTCCGCCTGCTGCTGGATACGTCGGCTTCGATGGCCGCCGGTTCGGGCGAAAAATTCCTCTTCGCGAAGCGTCTCGCCGCCGCTCTCGCTTACGTGGGGCTGGTTCGCCTCGACACGATTCAGCTTCTCCCGTTTTCGGACAGCCTGCGCGAGGGCAAGAGTTCCGGCGGCGGACGTCACCGCTATCGCGCCGCGGAGGAATTTCTCGATGGCCTCAAACCCGAAGGCGTTACCGATTTTTTTACCATCGTCCGCCAGTACCTCAACGAGTATCCGCAGCGGGGCCTCGTCATCGTGCTCTCGGACTTTCTCGACGACGCCAGCCCCGAGAAAAGCTGCGAGAGAGCCATCCAGTATCTCGCCGATTACGGCAATGAGCTGATGCTGGTTCAGCTCTGGGCCGACGAGGACCGCACGCCGCCGTGGAGCGGCGAAGTCGATTTCGTGGACGCCGAGAGCGCCAGCCATCTGCGCATCCAGGTTGACGACGAATCGCGCCGCTTTTACACGGAAGCCTTCGATGCCTTCTCGGCTGTAATCAAGGACGTGGCTCTGCGCAACAACGGCAAGTATGCAGGCATCCCCACCTCCACGCCGCTCGACGAGGCCATCTTCGGAACCCTCGTCCGCGTCCGGAGCATCGCATGAGGCAAATTCTGCCTGCGGCGATGTCCCACTACATGCCAGATTCTTCGCCAGGCGCGAAGATTCTCGGTGGCGCATGTGGGGCAGGTTGGCAACCTGCGGCGGATTGGCAATCCGCCTCGTCAGTCGAAGCCGATAGTCCTGTCTTGTTCGAAATCGGTCGGGGCTCGGTTGCTCTGCGGGGCAGTTTGGCCTGGTTGTTCCACACGGGGTCCCGGTAGGTGGAATTCCTCAACCTCAGCTTCGCCCAGTTCGCCACTCTCTTCGGTGTCGTAGGCGCGTTCTCCGTAGCCCTCTATCTCCTCGACCGCACCCGCCGCAAACAAATCGTCTCCACCCTCCGCTTCTGGGTCGAACCCGGCAAAGCCGCCCCTGTCACCCGCCGCAGCCGCATCCAGCAGCCGCTCTCGCTCTTCCTCCAGCTCCTTGGGATGCTGCTGCTGCTGCTCGCCATCGCCGAGTTCCAGTTCGGCGGCCGTTTCAACGCCCGCCGCGATCACGTCCTCGTTCTCGACAACTCTGCATGGATGGGCGCCGCACTCCCCAATCGCCCCAACGCGACGCTGATGGATCTTGCCCGCGCCAGCGCCCTCGCGTGGCTGCGTGCCGTACCCTCTGACGATCGTGTGCTGCTTGTCCGCGCCGATGCGCTCGCGACTCCGGCCACCGCCTGGGAAGTCGATCGCCGCAACGTCGCCCGCGCCATTCTCGAAACGCAGCCCGGCGCCACCGCGCTCAACCTTTCGCAAAGCCTTCAGTTCGCCAGCCAGCTCCAGCACGGCAGCGGATCGCTCCCCGGCGAAATCGTTTACGCCGGTCCCGGCCGCATCTCGACACGCGAAGCCAACAACCTGTCGCTCCCGAAAATCCCGGCGTTTCGTGTGCTCGCGCTCGACGACAACATCGAAAACAGCGGACTCCGCAGCCTCGGCGCGCGGCGCTCCGCCACCGACACCGGCACTTGGGACATTGTCGTCCGCGCCCGCAATTACGGCAGAACGCAGAAGCTTGTGAACGTCACTCTGAACTTCGGCAACATCCCGCAAGGCGCCCGTCCCGTTGACCTCGCCCCCGGCGCCGAGCAGGAAGTTTCCTTCAACGTTCACACGCGCGCGGCCGGTCTTCTCGAAGCCCGTCTCTATCCCAAAGACGCATTCGGCGCCGACAACTACGCCGCGCTTGAGCTGCCGGAAATGCGCAGTCTCCGTGTGATCGTCTATTCCGACCAGCCGGAGGGGCTGCGTCCCGCGCTGGCATCCGACTCGCGCGTGTCGCCCGAATTCCGCAAGACCGCGCAGTACGTTCCCGAATCGGACCCCAACACTCTCGTGATCCTGCATCATTTCCGGCCTCCCACTACGCCGCATGGCAACGTTCTCTGGATCGATCCGCCTACCGCCAATTCACCCTTTCCGATGATGGCCCGCCTCGACCACGTGGAAAATCTTCGCTGGGTCCCGGATCTGGCGTTGACGGCCGGCTTGCGCGCCCGCGATGCTCAGATCGGCGCGACGTCCGTATTCGTGCCATCGGCGAAGGATATGCGCGTGGCTGAAGTCAGCGACGGTCCGGTCATGATCGCGAACTCGTCGGATGACGGCAAGTCCCATACCGTCGTGATGGGCTTCGATCCCTTCGCGGGAGCGATGCGGTTTGAGCTCACCACGCCGCTGCTTCTTGCCAACGTGCTGCGCTGGGTTGCGCCCGACGTCTTCCGCGACGTCGATGTCGGCACTCAAAGCGCCGGCGCCGTCGCGATGCCGTTCATTGCCGGCAAAGGATCCGTCCAGGTTCTGACCGACTCGGGCGACAGCCTGCCCTTCAACGTGCGCGACAAATCGGTCGAGTTCTTTGCCGGCCAATCGGAACGCGTGCGCGTCATCGCGGGGAATTCCGAACGCGTCTATTCGCTGACGCTGCCGGAGATGTGGGACGTGAAGTGGACGCCGCCTGCCAATGTGCGCCGCGGCATCCCCGCATGGAACGATTCCCTGCGGCGCAATCGCGACTGGTGGCCGTTCCTTGCCCTCCTCGGGGCCGCCGTACTGATCGGCGAGTGGGTCGCTTATGGGCGCTACAATCCGCTGCGGCTCCGCGTTGTAAAACGCCCGATCGTGGAGCGTGCCGCTTGAGCCGCTATCATTTTTCTACCACTCGGTTCGCGCCAAACCACCAGGAGCCCATCGCATGACCTTCGAACGCGCCTGGGTACTCCTTTTCCTCATTCTCCCGCTGGCCTGGGCTGCCTGGGGATGGCGCCGCCAGCCGCGCCGCGGCCATCTCCTCCTCAAAGCCGGTATGCTGGCTGCCGTAATCCTGGCCCTCGCGGAGCCGACGTATTCCTATCGCGCCCGCAAAGTCGCGCTTGCCGTCCTCGTCGACACCTCCGCCAGCGTGACTGACGCCGACCTCGCGCGTGAAAACACGCTTCTCAAACAAATCGATCAGGCGTCCGGCAGCAATCAAATCGCCGTCATTCCGTTCGCCCGCGCGCCCCGTCCCGTGACCGATAACGAAGGCGGCTTCAAGCTGGCCCGCACTCCCGGCGCCGCCGGACGCGGCACCAATCTCGAAGCCCCCATCCGCCAGGCCCTCGCGTCGCTGCCCGCGGGAATGCTCCACCGCATCGCGCTGATCTCCGATGGCAATGAGAACTCCGGAGCCGTCACACGCGCCGCGTGGCAAGCGAAACAACTCGGCGTGTCGATCGACTCCATCGGGCTCGCCGGCAGGCCGCAGCCGCAACTGAAGACCGAAGCTGTCGGAATTCCCGGCGCTGTCTTCACGGGTGAACGCTTTCCTGTCGACCTCACGATCTACTCTCCGCGCGCCACTCCGGCGACGGTCCAGCTCTCCGCCGAAGGCAAACAGATCGGCCTCCACCAGATCTCGCTCGATGCGGGCGAGAACCGCGTCCGCATTCGCACCAGCCTCAACGCCGCGGGGGCTATCGATCTTGCCGGCAAGATCGAGTCCACAGGCCTTGGCGAGTCGAGTTTCGAGAATACGGTCTCTGTCCGCCGCCCGCGCGTCGATTGGATCTCCGAAGACCCGCCCGGCACCGAAGGCCACATCGTCGATGTCCTGACCGCCAACCGTTTCGACGTCGCGCAATCGAAGACCTTGCCACCGGATCTCGACGGCGCGCAGCTTGTCGTCTTCAACAACATCAACACCGACGCCATTCCAGCACCGGACAAGCAGCGCCTCGAAACTTTCGTCCAGGGCGGAGGCGGCGCGCTCCTCATCGCCGGGGAACACAACGTCTATGTAGACCACAAAGACGCTCCCGAGGATCCTCTCGCCCGCAGCTTTCCCGCAAAGCTGGTTCCGCCGCGCTCGCCGCAAGGCACCTGCGTCGTTCTGATCATCGACAAATCTTCCTCGATGGAAGGCAAGAAGATCGAGCTCGCCCGCCTCGCCGCCATCGGAGTGGTCGAGAATCTCAAGCAGGATGACCGCGTCGGCGTTCTGATCTTCGACAACTCCTTCATGTGGGACGTGCCGATCCGCTCCGTCGACAACAAAGCTCTGATCAAGCGCGAAATCGGCGGCATCATTCCCGATGGCGGCACCCAGATCGCGCCCGCGCTGAATGAGGCTTACCGCAAGATCCTGCCGATCAACGCCGCCTACAAGCACATCGTCCTGCTGACCGACGGTATCTCCGAAGAAGGCGACAGCCTCAACATGTCGAAGGATGCCGCCATCAACCGCGTGACTATTTCGACCGTCGGACTCGGACAGGATGTCAACCGCACCTATCTCGAAAAGATCGCCGTAACCGCGAAGGGCAAGTCGTATATTCTGAACGACCCCGCGGGTCTCGAACAGATCCTCCTCAAAGACGTTCAGGAACACACCGGCACCACCGCCGTCGAAAAGCCGATCAAGGCGGAGATTAAACACCCCTCCGACCTGCTCGACAAGGTGGATATGGAGCATTCGCCCACGCTCTCGGGCTATATACGCTTTGAAACCCGGCCGACAGCGGATGAGGTTCTCGCGGTCGACGGTACGGATCCTCTTCTCGCCCGCTGGCAATATGGCCTCGGACGCGCGGCGGTATTTGCCTCCGACGCGAAGAGCCGCTGGGCCGCCAGCTGGCTGGCATGGCCGGGCTTCGATCGTTTGTGGACCAACATCTTCCGCGACCTTCTGCCGCACGGCAATGAAACCGAAGCGGCTGCCCGCTACGACGGCGCCAACGAGGAACTCGTCGTCGATTACCATCTCTCCGGCCATGCCGCCGAATCCGCGACGCCGCCCGATCTCTATGTCATCGGACCCGGCGATTTCCGCAAGCCTCTCGACATCACCCGCGTCTCTCCTGGAACGTGGCGCGGAAGATTGCGGATCGGCTCGACCGAGGGCCTTTTCCGGATCCGGTCCGTCAACGAGAGCCGCTCATTTCCCGAAGTCGGTCTTTACCGGCAGGAATCGGAGCTCTCCGACTATGGCTCCAACGACGCTCTGCTGAAGTCGATTGCGCAATCGACGGGCGGGCGCTTCAATCCTTCCGCGAAGCAGTTGTTCGACAGCGGCGGGAAGTACATCGATTCCAGTCTGCGCCTGTGGCCAGGCTTGCTCGCGATTGCGGTCCTCCTCAACCTGATCGAGCTCGTGATGCGCAAGTGGCGCGGAATTATTGAGAGCTTCCGTGGCACCCGCACGCGGGAGGTGCGGATTGCGGTCTGAATCGCCAGGCCGTTTGCAGGGCGACGATCTTATCGCCGAAGTTCTGCGCAACATGGAAGAAGGTCTCTTCCGCATTCGCCTCAAGACCCTTGTTCCGGCGATCTACCGCATCTATCTGAGTCCGGACGATTACGAACCGTTTCGCGATGTCGTGCCTTTCATCGCGGGTGAAATCCGTACCGCTCTCGACGAGAGACTGGCCTCGTGGAACGGGACGGCGAAACATCGCAAACTGGCATCGACGCTGCTGCAGAAGATCGGCGCGGGCGAGGCTCCATTACCCAGCGAGTACGTGCGGGTCAGCGACGCGTGGAGCATCGAGATCCATCCCGATCTCGACGGCAAGCTGCAACCCGGCGAGATTGAGGTTCATTCAGAATTGGGCGCGCCGCAGAAGCCCGAATATGGCGCCGGCTCGCTGACCAGACGGATTATTCCGCAGGCTGCCGACACGGCGGCAACGGTCCTGATGCCCGCCGCGTCCGAGCAAAAGGAAGACGAATCCGACCAAACAAAAGGCCGAGCTTTTGCGTATCTTCGATATGCGGATCAGCAGGGCCAGAAGAGCTTCGAGGTAACGAAGAACCAGGTGGTGATCGGGCGCGGCGGCAGATCGTTCTGGGTGGATCTCAAACTGGAGACCTTGCCGGACGTGTCCCGTGAGCACTGCCGTATCCGCCGGGATCCGGAAACAGGCCGCTTTACGATCGAGGATGTCAGCCAGTTCGGCACCGCGGTCAACGGCAAGCCGGTCGGCCGCAACGCATCCGCCGAGCTGCCACCGCGCGGGACCATCAGCCTCGCCGGCGTGATTGACCTTCAGTGGGAGGCGCTGTGACACGCGCAGGTAGCGCGCGACCTTGTCGCCGATGGGGTTTGTTCGCATGACTGACCTGCTCCACTGGCGCACCGTCGTCCTCGTCGTACTCTTCACGACCGTCGCGCTCCTCGCAATCATCACGGCGGCGCGTGAGAGGCGCTGATGCCGGTGAAATCGACTCTCCGTCACGCCGCCGCCAGCGACCCGGGAAAGCGCCGCAAAAATAACGAAGACCGCTACTACGTCGACGCCGAGCGCGGCATCTATGCGGTGATCGACGGGGTGGGCGGACACGCGGCTGGTGAAACCGCCGCTACGCTCGCTGTCGAACTCATCCGCGAGCGTCTCGAGCGCCCGACCGGTACGCCGGAAGAACGTCTTCGCGAGGCGATCACCCTGGCCAACAATGAGATCTTCCGGCTCTCGCGCACGAAACCCGAGTGGACCGGCATGGCGTGCGTCCTGACGGTTGCCCTGATCGAAGACGACATCGTGACTGTAGGGCACGTCGGCGATTCGCGTCTGTATCTCCTCGGCCCAGGGGAAATCCGCAAGATCACCCGGGACCATTCGCCCGTTGGCGAGCGCGAGGACCGCGGCGAGCTCAGCGAGGCCGAAGCCATGCGGCACGCGCGGCGCAACGAAATCTTCCGCGATGTCGGCTCCTCCGAGAGGAACCCCGACGACGACGGGTTCATCGAGATGGAGAGCTTCCCGATGACTTCCGACGCCGCCCTGCTGCTGTGTTCGGACGGCCTCACCGACCTTGTCAGCAGCGCTGAAATCCGCGCGGGCGTCGAAAGATACACGCCGGATCTTGAGGCCGCGGCCCGGGCCCTGATCGACGCGGCCAACGAGGCCGGCGGCAAAGACAACATCACGGTCGTGATCGTCGCCGGGCCTGCTTACGCCAGACAGAACTTTCCGGTCCGCGACAAGACCACGATGGTACGCCGTTACGTCACTTTCAAATGGTCGCTGCTCTTCGCCGGTCTTCTCATCGGTGTTATTGCCGGCGCCGGGGCGTTTGCCGTCTGGAATCCATTGAGTGCGACAGGTGCGCGGACACTGACGGTCGGACCCGCGGGCATCACCGCCGCATTGGACCAGGCTCATTCCGGTGACACCGTCATCATCCCGCAGGGGAAGTACCGCGAGCGCGTGGAACTTCGCCAGGGCGTAACGTTACGGGCCGAGGCTTCCGGCAACGTCACCCTCACTTCGCCGGATGGCGGTCCGGCACTTGTCGCGCGGAGCGTGGATTCCGGAGGCCTGGAAGGTGTCTGGATTCAGGGTGATCGCGAGGCGCCTCTATCTACCGGCATTGAGATTACCGACTCCAGCCCTCTCATCTCGAATGTAAAAGTCACCGGAGCCACAACTGGAATCGAAGTTCGCGGGGCCTCTTCGCCTTCCATCATGTCCAGTCAGATCACGAATAACCGGGGAGCGGGAATTCTGGTGGCGGCCGGCGCTTCTCCGCGCATTCAAAGCAATCTCATTGCCGCTAACGGAGACGGCAAGCCAGGCATTCCCAGGCCAGGCGTTGAAGTGATGGAGAAAGCCCATCCGGTCTTTACCGACAACGCCATCATCGACAATGGCGCCGAAGCGATCTGGATCCACACGCACATTTATCAACCGGCCGCGTTCGAGGAGAATTTCTTCGGCGGCGTCCCGGCGAAGAAGGCGATACGGCTCATTGAGGCGCCTGAGCCTGGAGCGGAGAAGTAGTAATGGATCCGCAGCTCTTCGGCCGCTATCAGATCATTCGCAAGCTCGCCGGCGGCGGCATGGGCCGCGTGTTCCTCGCCTACGACCCCACGCTCAACCGCCAGGTCGGACTCAAGCTGATCGACGCGGGCGGTGATCGAGACAGCATCGACGTGGTCGCCGCCGAGCGCCGCGGTGCGACCCTTCAGGACCAGCTCGCCAAGCGCGAAGCCAGCGGACGCGTCGCGCAGATCTTCGACGTCGGCGATCGCGAAGGCTACTTCTACATCGCGATGGAGTACATCGAAGGCGAGGACCTTTCCGAGCTGGTAGCGCGCGGCCCGCTCGATCCGCAGCGCGCTGTCGGTATCGCCCTTGATGTGCTCGACGTGCTCGCGAAGGCTCATACTTTCCAGACCGTGATCGAGGAGCGCACGCATCGCGGCATCATCCACGGCGATATCAAGCCGCGCAATATCCGGCTGACAGGCGCGGGCCAGGTGAAAGTGCTCGACTTTGGAATCGCCAAGGCCGTCTCGATGACGCGCAGCATTACCTTCAACCAGTTCGGCAGCGTGCCTTACTCGTCGCCCGAGCGCCTGCAAACGGGCGACATGGATGCGCGTTCGGATGTGTGGTCGGTGGCGATCGTGCTCTTCGAGATGCTGACGGGCAAACCGTATTTCGAAGCGGAGGCGTCATCGAAACTGGAGTGGATCATTCGTAATTACCGCGCGCTGCAGCCGGCGATCGCGGAACTGCCGTCCGGCCTGCGGGAGATTCTTTCGCGCGCGCTCGATCCGGATCTGAGCAAGCGCTTTGCGAGCGCGGCGGCTCTCCAGTCGGCGCTCCACGAATGGCGCAGCTACGCATATCCGAACCACTCGATCTACTCGGCCGATCTCGATGCCACCAGGCGCACCGCCTATCCGAATCCGGATGAGCGTACGGTGCGGGCCGCCATTCCTGCGAAGCGCATTCCGACGACCATCCGGGCGGCGCGATTCCGGATTCCCGAATCGGTTTTCCATCTCGCGGTGCCGGCACTGGTGGCGCTGTTCCTGATTGGCGTTTTCCTGGTCGTCTACGAAATTCGCATGTGGAACAACGCCAAAGACCTGCGCAGCCGGCTCGATTCCGGCCAGGTGACGCTGGACGTTGCCCGCACTGCTTATCAGGCGCTGGCGAAGAAGAGCCTGTTCTCCTGGCCCCTTTCGCCTGCGCGGAAGAGCCTGCTCGACCGCTATGTCGCGGAGGCTGATCGGGTGATCGCCGACTATCGCGAGGAGAGCGAGAGCACTCCCGTCAATATTGGGGACTGGAAGCGAGCCCAGGCTGCCTTGAGCTCAGCGGCGGCTCTCGCGCCCGAAGACGGGACGATTCGCGGCAAGTCCGATCTGGTCGACGGCTATCTGCAGCTATCGAACATCGCCAGGCTGAAAGCGACGCGCGATTACGCGCAGGCGCGGAGCCTGCTTGTGAAAAATGCGCGCGGCGATTTCGAGCAGGCCCGCAATCTTTTGCCGCACGCGCCCGATCCGCATCTGGGGCTGGCGCTGATACAGATGCGCGAAGGAGATCTCAATAGAGCGGAAGAAGAGTTGCAGCTGGCCAAGCGCAATGGCGTTCAGCCTGGACGCCGCCAGCAGAGAGCACTCGCGGATGGCTACAAAACCCGCGGCGAGAGGTGGCTCGCCGAAGCGAAGCGCGCGGACGGGCTCAGCCAGATGCAGGATGCACTCAAACACGCCGACAGCGACCTCGCGCACGCGCAGGATCTCTACAATTCCGTCGCGCCGCTGTTCAATGGAGTCCAGCTGGCGGAGAAGGTTTCGCTCGAGCGCGATAAGGCGGCGAAGAGTCTCGCGGAAGCGGAGCAGGCGGCGCCGGGCCCCGCCGATGCTCCGAAGGAAAGCCAGCAGTGACGATATGGCGGTAACCCGAAGCACCGCCGAATCGCGCCGCGTTGTCCCTATTACCCGGCACGTCGGACGTGGACCCGAACTGCTTTGGCTCGTGCTCGCGGCCATCATCGTTTGCGGCGCCTGGGCGCTGGCCGGCACGGCGAAGATTCGCCGCGCGACGACGCCGGCGCCTTCTGTGAACCTCGCGGACATCGATCGCAGCGAGAAGCTGCTGCCGGTGCTCACGGTCCTGCAAAGCCCGGCAGACCGCGAATTTGCGGCGAAGCGGATATTCGATACTCTGGCCGATCGCGGCAGTGGCTTCCTGAACACGACGGCCATCGCGCGCATTCGCGTGCCGCGCGCGGACCTGCTCGAAAACAAACAGGTACAGGAACTGCGCAAGCGCGCGGAAGACGCCAAAGGCGAGTCGATCTCGCTCTTCACCTCCGCCGAGTTCGCACAGATCAAGCCGCAGATCGCGGTTCGCTCCGCCAGCACCTTCGAGCGGGATTTCCTGCTTTGGGGCGGGGCAATTCTGGCGGCCTTCCTGTTGACGCACATTGTGTGGGCGATGCGTGGCTTCGCGGGCCCGTGGGCCTACCTGCCCTTGCTGCTGCTGCTCACCGGTATCGGTTACGCCTTGATGGTCGGGCTGCGCGATCCTCTGCGCGACACGCTGATTTTCATTCCGTTCGCGCAGGGTGTGGCGGCGGGATGTCTGGTGATGCTGGCCGCCAGCCTGATTGATTGGGATGAGACGACTGCGCCCTACAGTTTCGTGCCGCTGCTCGGGGCAATCGTGCTGTCGATTGCGCTCATCTTTTTCGGCAGCGGTCCGGTGGGAAGTGACGCGCGCGTGAATCTCGGGCCGCTGCAGCCGGTGGAAGCGATCAAGGTGCTGCTGGTGTTCTTTCTGGCGGGATATTTTGCGAAGCGCTGGCCGCTGCTGCGTGAGTTGCGTGAGAAAAGGTCGATTGTCGCCCGCATCGTTCCGGGCATAGAGATGCCGCGCTTCCAGTACGCACTGCCGGTTCTGATCGGAGTCGGCATCGCTGTGCTGTTCTTTTATCTGCAGAAGGATCTCGGACCCGCGCTGGTGTTCGCCTGCGTGTTCCTGACGCTCTACGCGATCGCACGCAACCGCGTGGCCCTTGCCGCGCTCGGGATGAGCGCGTTGCTGGGCGGCTTTCTCGCGGGTTACTTTCTGGGCACTCCGAAGACTGTGCATGACCGCGTGGCGATGTGGCTCTCGCCGTGGAGCAATACCGTGCGCGGTGGTGACCAGGTGGCGCATTCGCTCTGGGCAATCGCATCTGGTGGCCCGCTCGGCGCTGGACCCGGGTTGGGAGAGTCCGACGTGATTCCGGCCGGCCACACCGATCTCATCGTATCCGTGCTGGGCGAAGACTGGGGCTTCCTCGGAATCGCATCGGTCTACCTGATCTACGCGCTGCTGATCTGGCTCGGGCTGCGCGTGGCACGCCGCGCCCGCAGCGACTATGCTTTCTTTCTTGCCCTGGGGCTCACGCTGCTTATCAGCGCGGAGCTGCTGCTGATTTCATGCGGCATCCTCGATCTGTTCCCGCTTTCAGGCGTAGCGACGCCGTTTCTCAGCTACGGGCGGACGGCGATGCTCGCCAACTTCGGGATCGCGGGGATTCTGCTCGCCCTGGGGAACGACGGACATAGATCCGGCAGCCGAACGGAATCGCTGGCCCCTCTGCTTCCCGGTCTGCGCTGG
>DATAZF010000030.1:0-8970 GCA_036272235.1 Bryobacteraceae bacterium
TCGATTGTGCCCGAAGATTCCAGAGTACCTGTACTCAGAGTACTCTCAGATTTCCCCGAGGCGTTAACGCTTCGGGCGGTCTTCTTCGCGAGCGGTCTGGCGATACGGAGATGTCGTTCGCCGTAGGTCCGCTTACCTTAGGCGATATTCACGGCGCTTACCTGCCGTACCCTGCTGCCCGACCCGAAATCGTTGCCCCGGACGCGGCCGGGTGCCCGTCGTTCAACGCGCTCCAGCAACCCCTGTTTCTGAACGTGATGCTGGCTTCCGTTGCGGCCGTCCGCAACGACTGCCTGTGTGGTGATTTACAACATGAAGTTTCGAGGCTGTGAGCTTCGCTCCGCGCTGATCGCCATCACTTCGGAACGATCGATCGCCATCATTGGAATCCGCACAGGCTGCCGGATTCCCCGTGTCCCGCCGTGAAAGGCCGTCTGTTCGGGCAAGAGGGAAAACCAGGACCGCATCCCGATCTTGAGCCGACCGGCCCGCCGTTTTCAAGATTTGAGCCCGCGATCAGGTACCACACTGGTACTGCTCGGTATCAGCCGTCGAGGCAAACAAACAGATCGGAGTAGAATTGCCCGTTAGTTGCCTCGCCGGATGTCACCAAACCCAGCGAAGGGCTCCCGTCGTCCGGCGATCCTTTCCATATCCCGGCAGGTTGACGGACCGGGTACCCGGGTATTACGGTCGGAAGGCTGTAAAGGAAATCCGTCGGCATAAACCGGGATTGTTCATATGCGGTCACTCCCACATCCCGGAAGGTGATACGTGATCCCTCACTCGGGTTTCCGCACATGAACCTCGGAGCCTGGGGTCACCAAGGTTGGCACCTTGTTCGCACGATCATGCGGTTTTCAGTGAACGCAGGCAAGATATCTGGCGCCAGAGCGGGCCGAAGTTCCAGACCGCCAGGACCGACGAATCCACCGGTCTTCAGCAAACTCAGGATGGACAACTCGTCTTTCAACGCCATGGCATGGCGACCTTGGTCAACACCATAGCCAACACACTCAACGCGCCCGTGGACGACAAACTGGCCTCGTCGGTACCTTCGATTACCAGCTTGATTTCACTCCCGAGCCGGGCCGCGAACTCGACCGCGTGGATATCGCGCTGCAGGCACAGCGGCGAACTTTTGGTCCAACAGGCCATCCCGCTCAGTACATACCAGGCTGAAAGTAGACCCAGGGGCCGTATCCCGGCCAGTACCAAAATCCGGAAGGATAGAAATGGCCCTTGGGCGGCGGGTTGGTAAAGCTGTATTGCGGCACTGTTATGAGCTGCTGCGGCACCTGAGAGGAAAACTGGCTGCCCTGCCAGCCGAAGCCCTGGTTGCTGATCGATGACGTCGGCTGCGTTGGCTGACTATTGGTATTGGTCGTAACGGTCTGCGAAGGTTGGCTGTTGTTCGTCGTCGCAACCTGCGTCGTGTTGGTCGAGAAGGAAAAGCCGATGCTGGTTACGTTTGGAATCAGGGTCGAGGCAACCAGTGGCTTCTCGCTGCCGTATTGCGAGGTTCGGTAGTGCTGGCCCGTCGGCGTCAAAGGAAGAGTGGGCGCCAGACCATATTTGGTGGTCACCTCGAACATATTCTTGCCCTTCGGGGTCATATCGAAATGGGTTCCGCCAGGCGTTTTCTGATAATTCAGATCCCATTGATTGCCGATGCCACGGTTGTCTGTGTCGAGACCCGCCAGTACGTTATCCGTGGAACTGTTCAGTTCACTGAGGAGTTTGTTGGCCAGCTTGCCGATGGTTGCCGGGGCTTCCTGAGGCACAGCGACAATCAGAGCCTTTAAGGCCCTGCCCATATCGCCATAGCGGGCGTTGGAAATGGTCATGACGGACTGGCACATCTCCTGCAAGGCCTGCCTGTCGGACGAGTTATTGCCGCTGTTGCAGAATTTCACGATCGTCTTCTCGATCTGATCGTACGGGTACTTGTGGGTCCTGTCTGACCCGAGCGAAACGAAATCTACGTTGGGTGGATGCGACGTGTTGTGTACTTTGTTGTAGTGATCCGTGGCGTGTCTGATGAGGTGCTTGCGCCACCCGGGTCGATCGCCGTCACCTTGAAAAGCGCCTGCTGATCCGTTCCAGCTGATCTTGGCCTGAATGTATGATGCGGGCCCATTGGGGCGTCCGGAAATGCAGGGCTGCGGAGCCTGGCTGGCGGGAATGGGCGGGCGGAGCGCGAGGTGCTGTTGAACAACCGGAATGTTTGGAAGACGGATAGCGGGCGCCGCGGGCCATCTCTGAATAAAATGCGCCGCCGGCGCGGAGGGACGCGCCACGGCCGCAGCAGCCAGCTTCGTCAGAACGACCGATCGACCCGGCTGAGCTCCCGGAACCACATTTTGCCTGACAGCCCCGGCTGGAACAGAAGCAATCCGATTTAATCGCGCCGATTCCGCGGGCGTAGGACGAAAAAGGGGATTTTCTTTCATGCCTGCTCCAGCGTCAAGATTACCAGAATGGGATTGGGAAAAACCATGCCGGAAAACCCGGGATCAGCGACGGCCCACTCGGTTTTGGGAGTCATATCAGCTAATCCTGCAGGCTCCGCGATAGCGGTCCTCTCAACGGATCTGACATCGTTTTGCAGATTAGCTGAAGCCGCACGCCGCGTAAACCCCAGGGACCGCCCTGGCAACTTTATATCGATTTCGTCGACTGGCGTTTCGTCCAGTGCTGGACAGCTGCGGAGATACCCGATACCATCGACGGTAACCGCTCGCCTGCCGCTTGAGGCAGCGCGGCCCCGGTTCACGCGAGTCGAATACTTCTTCCGTGGTCTTTAAGGGTGGCCAGCGTGCAATGGTCGGCGGCATTCGTGGCAAGTTTGGCGTACCTGGCAATGCAGAATCTGTATGTTGCAGACCTCGTTGACTGATCAACGAATCGAATCCCCCCTCTCCGCCAATCCACATTTATCATTTATCCCAAAGGATCCGTCGCACCTGCGGCTCTGACCCTCGTCTCGTGCAGGATCATGTGATTTTCGTACCTCTGAACAGCATCGAGTTCCGCGATTCTGTGCTCCTGGATGGAACGCAACAGTAAATCCAGATCGCCGGGAGTTTGGCTGTTCACCGCCTGTGAGATTTCGCCGAGCGTTTGCAGATGCCGGGCGATCGCGCGGGCAGCCTCCTCCATCAGTCTCTTGCATTCCGGACAGTCGCCGATGCCCATGAAGTGCAGACTTGAGCAATTTTATGGCCTGCTTCCTCTGCGGCGCTCCGTCAGATTTTTTGTGGCGGAATTGAACAGGTAACTTGAAAGAAGCGGTCCTCCCTGCACAACAGCGGTTTGTGTCGAGCACGACATCCGCGAGAATTAGTCCGGTTTGCGACTTTGTGGCATCGAAACATGTGATTTATTACGTAAGTGGAAGAATCAGTTTTTGCTCGATGAAATCGAGAATTTCCGAGGGACCTGCCTGGCTTTCCACCGGAAGCCGCAGGACTCCAGCCGGCGTAAACTGAGCGCCGCGCGTGCCGCTGACAAGCGCCATGAGCTTTTCGCCGTCCACGCGGGTTTCTTCGTGGAACTTCACATTGAGGATCGATACGCGGCGGTCGATGGCCTCGATGCCAATCTTCTCCGCCGCCGTCTTGATGCCGGAGTATTTCAACAGATGCCGGACATCGTCCGGAACAGGCCCATAGCGGTCCGCAAGTTCCTGCTCGACTTTTTCGCGCTCAATGTTATCCACCGCCTGGGCAATACGCTTGTAGGCGCGGAGCCGCTGGTTTTCGTCCGCGATGTAAGCCGCCGGGATGCGCAGGTCGAGGCCAAGGTTCAGCGAAGAATGGATCTCGGGCGCGACTTCCTCACCGCGCAGCTCGCGGACCGTGTCTTCGAGCATCCGGACATACATATCGAAACCAATGGCATTAATGTGGCCGTGCTGTTCGCCACCGAGGAGGTTGCCGGCGCCACGCAATTCCAAATCGAGCGCCGCGATCTTGAAACCCGCACCGAGATCGCTGAATTCTTTGAGCGCGGCCAGACGTTTGCGAGCGATCTCGGTCAGCTCCGTGTCGGGCTCCACAAAGAGATAACAGTAGGCCCGCCGATTCGACCGGCCGACACGGCCGCGAAGCTGATAGAGCTCGGAGAGTCCATAGCGCTCGGCATTTTCGATGATCATCGTGTTGGCGAGGGGAATGTCGAGGCCGTTCTCGACGATCGTGGTCGAAACGAAGACGTCGAATTCGTGCCGCATAAACTGCAGCATCACCTTTTCGAGCTCCGCCTCGGGCATTTGTCCATGGCCGACTCCAACGCGGATGCCGGGAAACATTTCCTGAACCATTGCCGCCCGGTGCCAGATGGAGTCGATACGGTTGTGGACGAAGTAAACCTGGCCGCCGCGCGCCAGTTCCAGTTCGATCGAGGACTTGATCAGGTCCGGCGTGAACGGAGCGACGACGGTCTGAATGGACAAGCGGTCCTTTGGTGGCGTTTCGATGACAGACAAATCGCGCAACCCGAGCAGCGACATATGCAGCGTACGCGGAATCGGCGTCGCGCTCATCGCGACCGCGTCGATGCCTTTGCAGATTTCCTTGAGCCGCTCTTTGTGCTTGACGCCAAAACGCTGCTCTTCGTCGATAATGACGAGGCCAAGGTCTTTCCACTCGACATCCTTCGAGAAAAGACGATGGGTGCCGACAACGAGATCGACTTTGCCCTCCGCGATATCGCCGATGACCGTTTTGATCTCCTTCGCGGTACGGAAGCGGCTGAGCATTTCGATGCGCACCGGGAACGGCTGAAAGCGCTTCTGGAACGTCTGTGCGTGCTGGAAACAGAGCACTGTCGTCGGAGCGAGCACGGCCACCTGTTTGCCGTCGCCCATGGCCTTGAACGCGGCGCGCATGACGACTTCGGTCTTGCCATAGCCGACGTCGCCGCAAAGGAGCCGGTCCATTGGCTGCGGACCTTCCATGTCGCGCTTGATGTCGGCGATGGCGGTCTTCTGATCGCGCGTTTCGGTGAATTCAAAAGCGTCTTCAAACTCGCGCTGCCAGTTGCTGTCGGCGGAGAAAGCGAATCCCGGCGCGAGTTTGCGCGCGGCATAGAGCTTGAGGAGCTCTTCGGCCATATCGCGCATGCGGGTCTTGATGCGCGTTTTGGTGCGGGCCCATGTCGCTCCGCCCATTTTGTCCAGCGAGGGTTTCGATTCACCCTCGCCCCGAAAGCGCTGCACGAGGTCCATGCGCGAGAGCGGGACATAGAGCTTGTTGCCGCCCGCATACTCGATCAGCATGTAATCGCCTTTGGTGTCGCCCTGTGCGATCTCCCGCACGCCGAGGAACTGGCCGACACCATGCTCGACGTGGACTACATAATCGCCCGCTTTGAGATCGAACTGATCGGCGGAAAAGACGCCGGTCCCGGCATGCGCTTTTGAGGGACGGGCGACGGTTTCGGGCGATTCGAAGAGGTCCTCGGATCCGAAGATGGCAAGGCGCGCTTCCTGGAAAACCGCACCACGGGCCACATCGCCGCGGATCAGGGCGAGCGGCGCGTTCAGGGACTGGGTGCGCTGCCGGAGATACTCGGGAACCTGCTCGCCTCCGAGGTCAATCTGATAGGGGATCGAGTATTCGCCGAACACGTCGGCGAGACGCTCCACTTCGCCCGAGGTCGGAGCGAAGAAGGCAAGACGGACTCCGGCTTCGAGCAGCGTCTTCGCTTCCCGGATGGCCACTTGCAGATTTCCGTGGAAGGCCATCGAAGGGCGGCTGGAAATGTAGAAGGAGTTCGCGTCCGATTTGGCCGTATCGAGTTGACGGATCTCCAGCACATCTCTTCGGGAGAGGAGCTCCTCAAAGTCCTCCCAGGTAAAGGTGGCCGACCCGGCCGCGATATGGGCGGCGGCCGCGGCGTCGCCGAGACGGGTCCAGAGCCGGTCCGACGCGGCGCTTGTCAGTTCGGGCTCATCGATGAGGATCAGCGGATTGTCGAAAAAATCCAGCAACGAGGCGGGGCGCGGCCGGACAGCCGGGACCAGAAGCTCCCAGCCGGGGAAGGGCTCGCCGCTAACCGGGAAGTCGCGGCTGGCCCTATTGTGCAAACCGCCCGCCTCGCGTAAATGCGCGGCGAGTTCGGCAAGCATGGACCGCGAACTCTGGAACTCCGTCAACGGTTGCAGAACGCATTCGTTCAACTTGTGAATCGACCGCTGCGATTCAGCGTCGTAGCGGCGAATGGATTCGATTTCATCGCCGAAGAATTCGATGCGAACCGGCTGTTCCTGCTCGGGAGAGAACACGTCGAGGATACCGCCGCGAATGGAATATTCGCCCACCATTTCCACCGGATCGCGGCGCTCGTAGCCGACGCTTTCCAGATGCGCCGCGAGATCGTCGAGCGGCAGCTCGTCTTTCACGCGCAGGGTTTGGGTGAGCTGCCTGTAGTAAGGAGGCGCTTCGGTGCGGGTGAGGACGGCCGCAACAGGGGCGAGCGCGATGCCGCTGAACTGGTTCGCCAGGCGGCTGAGCGTGGTGGCGCGCGTGGCGAGAATTTCGGCGTGCGGCGACATATGCTGGCCGGGCAGGACGTCGAGCGCCGGGAGGAACGCCGGCGGGTCGCCGGGTTCCACAAGGTCCGCAAAGGTCTGGAGGAGAGGCAGAAGCGTTTCTGCCTGTTTGTTCCCGTCGACCACGATCAACTGCGCGCGCCCGGTGGCGCGGTGGAGCAGCACAGCGTAGAGCGCTTTGGCGGTGAGCGTGAGCCCGGAAAGCCGGAAGGTGGCCGGAGCATTGGCCGGCCCGAGCCGCGCGCTGAGCGCCTGAAACGCCGGGGTGCGCGTCAGATCCGAGAGGAGATTATCGATTTGCAGATTGCGCAAGCGAGGGTTGACCCGATCAAGAGCGTCAGCCGCGGATGAGCGCCGATGAACTATCCGCGTTCACCGGCGTTCATCCCCGGCCTGATTTTAAACTCTTCAAACAGGATATCTGTCCCGGCATTCCGGCGAGCAGAAGTGTACGACTTTCCCCTTGACGACACGTTTCAGGGAACTGTCCACCGCGACATAGGTGCCGCAGACGGGATCCTGCTGGAGCATCGTCGTTCCCGCGGTGCCACCCGCTTGTGGAGCGGCCATTGTGGCCGGACGATGCCTGCCACCAATTCCGAGCGCCCGCTGCACCGCGCTGATCACTGACCGGATCACGGAAATCGCAATCGCGAACAGGATCACTCTGACGAGAAAGGCAAACATGAAAGCGCCGAACCGGCGCTGAATCCGTTACTTCTTCTTTTTGTTGCCGGCCGGTGCGTTGGGATTGTTGAACGTGGTGCTCACGCTGCCGCCGAGCCCCGCAATCAATTCCTTCGCCGAACCCGCGAACGCACCATCGGGCTTCAACTCGAGATACTTCTGGAGTGCCTGGATGGTCCCGGGCGCCGGAACGATCTTGCCACTCGGGTCAGTAGTTGCCTTCGAGGTAAGAAACAGGCCGTATTGATACTGCGCGTCGGCATAAGTCGGGTCGGCCGCGATCGCCTTCTTGAACTCCTCGCCGGCCGCTTCGTTCTGGGCACTGTTTACGAGCAGCGCTCCCATGTTGTAGAAATATTTTCCCGCGCCTGGAGGATCGAGTTGTGCCGCCTTGTCGAGATTGGTCTTGGCTTCGTCGATTTTCTTGTCTTTGGCGAGCGCGAGGGCGAAGTTGTTGTAGTAGGCCGCGTCGTCCGGCTTGAGCTCGATAGCCTTCTTGAAAGCGTCGAACCCTTTGTCGTAGAGCGCGGAGGCATCGGCCCCACTCTTTGTGCCGGCTGCTCCGACATACGCATCGGCGAGACCGCTCCACACGGCGACCTGCTTGTCGTCGAGCATGGAGGCTTTTTCGAAAGATTCGATGGCGGCGTCGTACATCTTCGCGTCGAGCGCCGTTCGGCCCGCGGTATAGGCATCATTCAGCTCTTTATTCTTCGCGAGGGCGGCTTCGCGGGCTTTGGCTTGTTTCTCAAACTCTTCCTTCTGCGCCTTGGTCATGCCGCGATCGGCTTCCTGCGGCGCCGCGCCGGCGGCGGCCGCCTGAGCGTTTTTGAGATCGAAATTGACCGGAGTCGGGTCACCCTTTGTGTGGACACCCTTCACCATGTCTTTCACCTGGCCATCCACCAGAACGCTGACATCAAAGGTGCCGCCGAGCGGCAGGCCGTAGTGGCCGTAGTGGCCTTTTTTATCGGTCTTGACGGTGTAGTGGCCCTTGATGTCGGTGCGGTCGATGTTGACGACGGCGCCCTGCAGAACCTTGCCGTCGGGATCTTTCACGATTCCTTCAATAACCGACGTCTGCGAAAACGCCGGCAGCGACAGGAAGAGCATAGCCAAGCCGGAAAGAGCGAGCGATTTCAATGGAAAAGACATACAGGCGCACCTCGAAATAATAGACCCGAAGGTCTGAAAGACCAGCATACTACAGAGGAACTTCGGAACGTTCGGCCAGCGGGGTCCGAACACGGGTAGAATAAGAGCTTCGGGAGTCTGCCATGCAGCGGCGAATCACTATCTTTCTGACATTTGTATTGACAGCGATTTGCGCCGCGGTTTACGCGTGGACTCCGGCCACGATCGCGCGAGCTCAGGCGCCGATCCGGGTGGCGGTAAACGAAGTCATCGTGCCTGTCACGGTCACGGACGAAAAGGGCCGGTTCGTTTCCAATCTGGCCAAAGAAGACTTTCGGATCTTCGACGAAAACAAAGAGCAGAAGATCGACTTTTTCAGTCACGAGCAATCGCAGCCGATCGTGATCGGGTTCCTGATCGATACCAGTAACGGGATGAAGATCCACTGGGACAAATACCAGGAAGCCGCCACGGAGCTCATGCTCAACTTATTACCGGGCGACAGGAAATACAGCGGCTATCTCATCAGTTACGGCAACGCGCCCGAGTTGATTGCCGACACATCGAGCGACTCGGAAAAGATGGTCGACAAG
>DATAZF010000031.1:0-9978 GCA_036272235.1 Bryobacteraceae bacterium
GTGATCAGGCAGTGGCCGCCGACAAACAAGCCAATGCGGACCTGTTCGACGACCTCGTCCTGACCGACAATCACGCGTTTTACCTGCCGGACGATCTCGGCATCGACTTCGCGGAATCGCGAAACCCGGGATTTCAGAACATCCGGTTCAAGTTGAGCTGTGGACATGATTTCCTTTAGATTAATTGCCGTCGTTACTTTGCGCTATGCAGATCAGTGAGCTACTCCGCAACTTCGAGCAGCAGCTTCTGGGCCGGCTTGAAATTGGGCGCGGCTTCGAGCGCGGATACGGCTTCCTCTCTGGCCTGATCATTCCGGCCGGCGGCCTTGTAGGCCCTTGCAAGATTGTAATGGCTGCCCGCGACGTCTATCGGATGCATCGCAACGAGCGCCTGATATTCCCTCACGGAACCTTTGAAGTCGCCACTGTCGAACAACAGTCCGCCGAGCAGCTCATGCAGCTCTGTGTCAAGCGGCGCGATGAAGTTCAGGCGTTCCAGCGCGGCGATGGCTTCCTTCTTCTTTCCGGCTTCAACCAGCAGTTTCGCGTATTTCTTGACGGTGTCGGGGTCGCGTCCGCCGATCTTCGAGTAGCGGCCAAGCTCATCCATCGCGCAGGCTTTGTCGTTTTTCTTCAGGCAGGAATCGGCGACGAAAGTGTACACATTCCCGCTCTCAACATAGTCAGGATAAATCCCTTCGATGGCCCGGCCTTTGGCGATGACTTCGTCGTCCTTGCCATCCTTCGCAAGCTGGTTGATTTCGCGAACCTGCTTCGTCCAGTCGGCAAAGCCGGCGACGGTCTTGCCTGTCTCTTTGTCGATCATGGCGAGGAAGTCTTTATCGAAGGCGTCGGGTTCCATGCCGAGTTGCTGCCGGATTACGTCGTTGGTTGGAATGTCTTTGGCGAACGCATGGACGATGTCGAGCAGTTTCGATTCGCCCCACCGCTGCGAGATGTAGTCGCAGATTTTGCCCGCCTGATAATAGGAAACGATCACCTGCGATGGATATGTCGGATGCACGAACCCGCGGTCGATTTCGGAAACCGATAACAGCTTTTTGTCGCGGATAGCCGCGATGATTTCCGGAGTCAAACGGTCGCCCCAGTCCGGGTCGCCCGAGGCTGTAATCTCTTCGTGAACCGCGAGCCCTTCGGTAAACCAGCGGGGCATGTGTTCATTGGTCAGGCTGAGGATGTAAGCGTGACTCATCTCGTGCCACATGGTGCTGGCCCAGTGGAAACTGCCCGGCGGGCGTCCCGACGGGCTATCCATCGCAATGACATTGTTGAACGTGACGCCGAGGATGCCGCCGATGCCTGGCAAGCCGGCGGTGCGGACGGCGAAATCTTCGTGATCGGGATAAACCTCGATCTGCAGCGGCACTTTGAGCTTGTAGTTGTATTTCTTTTCGTACGTCGCCATGGCGCGCTGCATTTCCGATTCGAAATACGGGCGGAGGACGTCTTCTTCCTTCTTGTTGAGGACGAGAACAGAAGTTGGCGTGCGGAACGTGTCGAATTTCGAGAAGCTATCGATCAGCTTCAGCGAGTTCGCCGTCGCCGCATCGCGGAACTGATTCGCCCACGCGATATCGAGCTCCTTCTTTGCTTCGTCTTCATGGCCGAGGCGCATCAGATTGAGGCCGAGCGCCGAGTGCGCGCTCCAGAGATCGGGCTGGGCGGCAATGGCCTTGCGGTAGTAGTCGATCGATTCGTCGTACCGCCGGTTGATCATGTAGAAGAACGCTATCGTTTCGAAGCCCTTGCCGCGATTGCCGATCTTCGCCGTCCAGGTCGACGGCTTGTCGGCAAGCAGATCGAGTGACGCCTTCACGGCAATTGCGTCGAGCGCATCGGGCTGGATTTTCAGCGCGGCGTCCGCTTCCTCTTCGGCTTTCTGGTGGTTGTCGTCTTCGAGCGCGGCCTTCGCCATCAGTTCGTGAGCTTCGAAGAGTTTGGGGTCGGCTTCGAGCGCCTTCGCGGCGTATTCGTTGGCTTTGGGATCGTAGTTATCCGCCAGGAGCTGCGCCAGGCCCAGTATGGCGCGCGCGTTTTTCGGATCGATCCCGAGGGCTTCCTGATAAAGGTTCTGCGCTTCGGGAGCGTTGAAACGCTCGTAGAACAAATTCCCGAAGCGGACCCGGTAATCGGCGTTCTTCGGATTGGCCTTGAGCAGCGCTTCGAATTCGCCCTTGGCGCCCTCGAAGTTCTGGGCTTTCCAAAGGGCTTCGGCGCGCTGGAGAGACTGGCCGAAGGCCGGGGCGCCGGAAAGCAGCGCATATACGGCCAGGACAGCCACAGGCTGAAGCCTGTGCCACCATCGCGGTGCCAGCGAGGTATTCAGGAAGGCAGACCGCATCGTCATTTATCGACGGCCTCCTGCGCTTTGGCCAGCTCGATCAAGAGAGCCGTCAACTGCTTTTTGTAATCCTCCGGCGCCATCAGCGATTTCTGGTACTTCAGGGCGTCGATCTTATTTTCGATGTCATCCTTCTTCGCGATCAGCTCGCGCTTGGCGGGATCGGTCACTATGGCTGAAGCGGTACCGAAACGCAGCAGCGGAAAGGCCGCCGCGTGCTGCTGATCATCCACCTGCGGATGCTCCGTCGCCAGACGCTTTTGTTCCGTGTAGAAACCGGCCGTCTTCTTCTCGGCATACTGGAAAGCTTCGAGCGCGGAAATCGTTTCGTTCTTGTCGACATCGGCCGCCGGATCGCGCAGAGCTTCGACCCAATACCGCGCGAAAACAGTGGCGTTCTTCTCCGTGCCGGATTTGGTCGCAGTGATAACGGTGCGGTTATCCTTCTTGAAAGCATTCACGGCGCCGCCGCTCGCACTGGTCATGTCCACGACGAGCTGGCGTCCCGCCTGAATCCTGTTCATGAGCGTGGCGAGTTCGGTTGCCGAAATATCCGGGCCCGGCAGATTGAACTTGTACTCGGCGCCGTCGAACGTGCCGTGCCCGATCAGCATCAGAACGAAAGCATCCGCCGGTTTCGCCTGCGATGCGATTTTATTCAGGGCCGCTTCCACCTTTGCGCGCGTAGCATCGGCGCCCTTCAGAGTTTCCACGACACGGTCCGACGTGCCGGTCTTGAGGATCTTGTCGGTGTCATTCGCCAGCGCCGTGAAGCGCTGTTCGTAATCCGGCTCTCCGCCGAGACCGGCGACGGTCAACAGATACGTGGACGCGAAGACCGGACTTGCCAACAGGACCAGCGCCAAAAACTTCGGCACATCTCTTAACATCAGTCTTAACGTCAGCCCTAACATCAGACCACTCCCCACTTCCGCCGCAATAACCACTCGCCGCCGCGAATCAGAATCACCAGCAGGAACAGGATCGGCATGTCCCACAAGTCCAGATTGTCATGCGCCGTAATCCCCGCTTCCGACACGGCCACTTCGCCCGACAGCTTCTTCGCATTCGAAGGCGTGTAATAACTTCCGCCGGTATCGCTGGAGAGCTTCTCGAGAAGATCGCGGTTCTGCGCGGCGCCGAAATTCTCCGCCACACCATCTTCCCGGCGGAAGGTGAGGGCATCGCGTCCCAGATCTGTTTTGTCCTGGCGGGCCGTGGTTTCCGCCACATAGGTTCCCGGTTTATCCGCCGTGTACTCGCCGGTGTACATGCCGGGCTCCAGGGGATCGGGCTTCAGATCGATCACGTCGGACCCGCCATCGGGACGCGCTATCGTCGTCTGCACGGTGGCGCCGGAAACAGTGTCGTAGTTCTTGTCGCGCACGCTGACGCGCAAGGGAACATGCGTATCGTCCGGCAGTACCTGATGCGGGGTGGACGACAGAACCTGCCCCGGCGTTTCCGTAACCATCCAGCGCATGAGCTGCGACCAGAACTCGGAATGCGTGCGGTCATTGTGGTCCTGCAGCATTTTCCAGCGCCAGCTTCCGGCGGTCGCAAACAAGCCGACGCGCCCGTGGCCGTAGTTTTGAATCGCCAGCAAAGGCGTCGGACGATGTCCGGCCTCCGCGACATCCATCAGCACTACCGCGCCCGGCTTCGGCGCGCCCATCACGGCGTAATTGGCGATCTGGGGCATCTTCAGCCAGCGCGCGATGTTCTGGTCGCGCTGTTCTTCGATTCGCGTGATCACGCTCTCGCGCCCGGCATCAGTCAGCGTAGCGTTGGCGAAATTACGGCTCCAGGTCTTTTCATTCGGAAGCCGCAACGGCATCATCTCTGCCATGGGAGTCTTCGCGTAACCACCATCGGACAGGGCGAATCTTCCGGCAAGGAACAGCACGCCGCCGCCGCGCCGATCGGCAAAATCCCGAATCATCGCCTGCTGATCGTTGCTGAAGTAGTTGGCTTCGACGCTGCCGATAATCAGTCCGTCGTATTTGAAGAGCTCTTCGGCTTTCGACGGGAAGCCGTTTTCAAGCTCGTGCGAATCGACTGTGCCCTGGCGGTAAATCTTGTTCTGCGTTGTACGCAGGATCGTCACCACCTCGATCGACGGGTCATCCTCTATGGCGCGCCGGATGAACTTGTACTCCCAGCGGGGCTCGCCTTCCATGTAAAGAATGCGCATCTTGCGGGGCGCCACATTCACCAGGCGGACGACGGCGTTGTTCTGTGTGTTCTGTTCGCCCGCGACCGGCGCCACGCCGATCTGAAAGCTGTGCGCGCCCGCCGCGCCGGCATTGAAAACGATCGTCTCGCTCTGCTCGGCATCCGGCTTCAGCGTAATTTCCTGCTCCGAAATCGGGTGATCGTTCTCGCGCGCGATCAGCCTTACCTTCGCGCCCGCATAACCGTGCTGGCGGATGGCGACCCGGGCGCTCAAGCGCGACTGGGCCAGAGCCCGCGCGGGTGCCGCCACGTCGACAATCTCGATATCCTTCGCGAAGTGGTCCGGACCGAAGCCGACCGTATGGACCGGAAGCCGCAAGGCGCGCAATTGCGCGATCGTGTCGCGGTCGATACCGCCGGTGTTGTCGCCACCATCGCTCAGGACGACAATCGCGCCCAGCGGCATGGTGCCGGCTTCACTCACGATGTGCTTCAGGCTGTCGCCGATGCGGGTGGCGTTTTCGTCGGCGGCGAGGTTGCGAGCCTCGTCAATTCGCACGGCGTCGCGTCCGAACTCATACATCCGTACCTGAAAGCGCTTTTGAAGATCGGGAACGAGAGTGTTGTTCAGAAGATCTTCGGCGCTCTGCAGACGCGGCTTGCCGTCATCGGCAATTCCCATACTGCGGGAGTGATCGACCAGCACCGCCACAACATTTTCCTGCGGGCGCAGCCGTGCCACGCTGATGGCGGGATGCCACAACATGAACAAAACAAGCGCAATCAGCGCCGTTTGCGCGAGCCAGATGGCGATCGCGCGAGGGTTCGACAGCAGACCGTGCCGCTGCCTCATGTTCCAAAACAATCCGGCGCCTGCCGCCACGATCAGCAGCAGCAACAGCCAGAGAGGCCAGCCCGAAAGCAGGAGAAATTTGCCTTTGGCAAAGATGGCGGGCGGATATTTGAACAGGAACTCGAACATGTGGCTGGTTCACCTGAACTAGTGGGTCATTGAATAGATGACGTAATTGATACCCAAACGGTAAGCCTGAGACGTATATTTCGCCTCATATTGTGGATTGTCGGCATGTTCCCACGCATCTCCGTCGTCCTGGTTGAAGCACATCGCCACCATAACCCGTCCGTCGTCGTCGTAAATCCCCCGCCAGTGAGGGATCTTTCCGCCGTTCTCGCACTTTTCACAGATTCGTCCGCTGTACAGGTACTGGAGACCAGGTACTTGTATGCGTTGATCCAAATCATACACCGTGTGGAAGATCGGGTCCGCGCTGGGTAGTTCGACGATAGTGCGGTCGGGGAAAATGCGGCTCATGCTTTGAGTAAAGACATCCCACTCGAAGGTGCCATGGAAGTCGTCCACCATCAGAAAACCACCGCGCAGCAGGTACTCGCGCAGGAGTTTGCATTGGGCGTCGGTCAGATCCCAGTGGCCGACCTCGACGGCGTATACCCAGGGCCAGTTGAAGATTTCATCGGGATCGTTGATGAGATCGATGACCTGCTCGGTGGATCGTGTGTGAAGGCGCGTCAGGCGGCGCACGCCCGCGAGAAACTGCCGGTCTGCTTTGGGGAAATCGGTGGGCCAGCTACCGCGTTCGCCGCTGTAGCCGGCGTAGCGTCCGGAGGGATAGCGGAGGCGGGCGAAGGTCCACTCGGTCTTTTCGTAGGCGTCCTGCGGGACGGCGGCGGGGTTATCCTCTTCGCCGTTGTATTCCTTGAACCGCGCCTGGAAGGCGAGCAGTGCAGAGAACCCGCAGCACAACAGGACCGCGAGTATCGCAATGCGGAAGCGCATGTCCTTCTTATGCGGCCAGAATAGCATGGGGCGCGGGGCTGCCATATTTGGTTGGGGTGAGGCCGGCGACTGCCAGTGGCGCCGAGTCTGTGGAAGATGAGGATCGTGTGCCACAGGTGCGCCGATCGCCCGCCAGCGAGGGGGCAAAACGGTAACGGGTCATGAGGTTCGAGCACGAGGGCGTGAGGGTAATGCGCGGGCCGAAGAGGCCGTTCGAGAGCGCGGTTGCCGGCTTTCCGCCGATTGTAGGGGCCGATTGGCGCGAGTGAATTTCCCGGATCGGGGGAATTGGGGGCAATCTACCAGCGGCGGTGGGTTCACTTCGTTTGGAAATATGAGTTTTCGATTTTCGCGTTAACGGAGCCGCAGCGCAGGGGAATTGGCTTTTGCAGGTCAAAGGAGCGACCTCGCGGCGCGGGCGTCTGCCGAAAGCCATTTTGAGCCGTTTAAAGGCTAATTTGGAGGTAAAACGAACCCAAACGAACTCAATTATCCCGGCGGGACTTTGGACAGTTAAGCGCTCTGGAATGTTCGCGTTGCCGGGATGGCGGTCGACGGAGGAATTGGGTTCCATCGTGTTATACACGGTCATTTTTTTCGTCTCCGGCGTTCTTCCGGCGTGTTGGGGTCCCGATGAGAGGAGCGTGGCAAAGCATTCTTCAAATGACGACTGAACTCTCCAGAAATAGCGCACAACGGACTTGCCTCGGGTGCTTGCGGCAGGGTGTCTCCAAATCGATGCAGCCGCCCTTTGCGGCCTGTTCGGCCTGTGCGCCGTGGATTGCCGAATACCCTGGCGAGTGGGGCGCGAGTTCTTTGGCTGGGCATGTTTTTATCTCGTTGGCTGGAGTTCCGAGTGGACGCCGGCCTCGTGCACATTGTCGGACATGAGAATGCTGCTGCGAGGGTGCTTTATGGATAAGAGATTGAATTCATAAGTGCAAATAAAAATGTTCCTGTGGGTACTCGTGGCCCTCTGGAGCCGAGGCCAGCCAGGCAACCCAGGACTGGCGGATCAGGGTGTGAGTCGCCGACGCGCGTCAAGGTGAATTGGCGCGCCTAAGCGCGTTTGAACGAAGCCGCTCGCCGGCAATGAGCCGGTAAAGGCGGTTCGGCGGCACTTCGATAACGTCCGCGAGTTTCTTCGCTGATAGCCCGGTATCCTCGAGCTCTCGGCAGAGAATTTCCCCGGGGTGAATGGGCGTGCGCATCTTTAAAAGTGCGCCTTTAGTGCGAAAGTGCGCCTTTAGTGCGCCACTGCTGGCTCAAAGCTGATTTAAGACGCGTTCCGGTCGCGATGGCGAGACGCTCAAGCGTTTGCGTCGCGGGCCGCGTGCGTCCGCTCTCCAGCCTCGCGATAACTGACTGGGCCGTGTCCATGCGCTGCGCGAGTTGCTCCTGCGTGAGACCCGCCGTAACGCGCGCATCGATGACGGCGCGGGCAAGTTCGAACTCCGGCGCAAGCGCATCGTACGCCTGGCGGTAGCCCTTGCCCTTCATCCACTTTTTGTGAAGGTGGTCTACTTTGCTCATTGCGAAATCTCCTCTGCCGCTTCAACGCCAAATCGATTTCTGGGCTCGGCGTTTTCTTAATAAACATGCGAACCACTACGACCCGCTTGCCAACGAGCCGGCTTCCAGGCCTGGCTCGGCAAGGCTTTATCAACAGCGTCGACGAACGCATCGTCAACGCTCACACAGTCAAGCGGGAAAAGGGCAAGATCGACGTCCTGTTTGCGAGCGCTGGCAGAGGCGAAGCGGCCAAACTGGGCGAGATTACCGAGCAGCACTTCGATGCGGCCTTCGGCCTGATTGCGCGCGGAACGCTGTTTTGGTTCAGAAGGCGTTGCCGCTGTTCAACGATGGCGGATCGATCTTCATGACCAGGTCAGTTGCTGGTGAACGGTTTTCCTGGTTTCGGCGAGCAAGGCGGCATTGTGCTCGTTCGCATGCACGTGGCTCAACGAACTGAAGGGCAGGAATATCCGGGTGAACGTGCTGAGCCCGGGGCAGATCGACACACCGGATTCCCAGCGAATCGACAAGGAGACGAGGCAGCTGTTCGAATTACTGATCCCATGGGGAAAGATGGGTCGTCCTGAGGAAATTGCGACGGTCGCGCTGTTTCTTGCCTCAGACGATTCGAGCTTCGTGAATGGGGTGGAGTTGTCTGTCGACGGCGGCTTCTCGGCCATCTGAAATCGGCGGATCTCAGTAAGTGCATGATCGCCAAAGCACTCACCGAGATCCCCCAGGTAACCAAAAGTCGGGCATGCCATTGCCGGCCGAACGCGTCTTCATGTCTCTGGCTCGGAAGACCGGTGCAACCGCTGAGCCCATTCCGGCAGCATTTCCGCCCTCCAGACGACAGCCCCGTTCCTGAAAAGGAGCATTCGTACAGGATGGAGACCCGAATTGTCGAGCACAACTGCCTCGTCCGCGAGATCGAGAGCCTCAGGGGCGCGGATCAGGCTTCTGGCATAGCGGCGGCGGATGTCAACATCCGGAATATCGTGCCCTCCTCGCGAAACCCGCAGGCGAACCCGCTCAATATGCAGTTCCGGATCTTTTAACGCAACGTAAACGAGGACAATCCTGTAACCCACTTTCCTGGCTTCTCTCATGATTGTGATCGCGCGGTGACCGGCAAGTGTAGTTTCCAGAGCGAAACTCACGTGGCTTGCGAGCAACGCCCTGCAGCGCAGGATAGTTTGTCGGGCTGCCGGAATCGCGGCACGCGCTGGGCGAACGGGGTCAATGCTTCGCGCCAGCGTGTCTGGATCGATCAGATTCGCGTTGCCCTCGAACCAGATGGACGAAGTCAAAGTGCTCTTACCCGAGCCATTCGGACCTGCAATAACGGATAAGGTGGGACGCTTCACCCCTTGACGGGTGGAAGCTCGCGCAGCACGCGGATATGCGAATCGCGAGAAGTCTCAGGCTGCAGCCGGACCTCGAAACGTCGACCGTCAGGCAGTTCCTCGATATATCGATCCAGATCGTCGATATAAACAACGACTTTGCCGGCGGTGAGGGCGTCAATCCGGGCGTGGAGTCCCGCTTCAGCTGCCGCTCGGGCAAAGTCATCGCCGAGAATATTGACCGGCTCCATCGTCTGTTCCAACTCCATGGTACCCCTGGCTAATCGAGCGTACACTCTAGTGCGATTTTCAAAGGATGTTCCGGCCAAATCGATAGTCGATTACTCCCATTGAAGTCGCTTCTCGGCTGGAAATAGTGTTTGAGTGCGTTGGCGCGAATTTCGAAGCTCCGCCAGCATGGAACGGAGTTCAGTGGCGATCTGGTGGTGGGCTTTCTCGATGCTCTCGGCCTGAACCCACAAGATGCGGCCGGTGGACTTGAAAGCGATGTCGAGCATGGTGACGGTCTTTTCACGGGTAATCATGGAGCGAGGTTACTTTAACTCTTTAGTGCGACAGGCGAATATTCGCAATCGATTTAGTGCGCATGGGAGTGTTTGTGCGGGCGCGTGTAGGTTGCAGCTTCAAACAGTTCACGGCGCGGCAGCCGGATCTGCTCAAGGGCCCAGGCGGCAACCGCTTCGAGGCCGTCGTCGCTCTTAAGATTCGTGAAGATAAACGGCCGGTCGCCCCGCATTCTGCGC
>DATAZF010000032.1:0-15664 GCA_036272235.1 Bryobacteraceae bacterium
CGGTTCGGCGGCAGATGTCCGGTCGATTCCGGCGACATGCGAGCCCACGCGTCGTAGGCGGCGCCGGCGAGACGGCTGTTCAAAAAGAACAGGAAATGGTTGGAACAGCAATCGATCGGCGGCGGCTGCCGGAAAGTCAGACGCATGCCGACAGCCTGGTCGAGTGCCACGCCGGAGGTCGGAATGTGTTTTTCGAGGAGCAGATCAACAAAACTGCTGCGAGCCGCATGCGGCCAAATGTCTCCGCTCAGCAAAGGGCGGAGAGCGCTGGTGGCAGCGAACGTAATCTCGCACTGGCGAATCCATTCGAGGACCGAATCCCCCCACGCCCAGTGGTTCAGAAGTCCAAAGTATTGTTCCGTAAGGTGAAGAGCGAGATCCAGCTTGCGATGCTCGAGAACGTCTGGGATTGCGTCGGCGAGCATGTCCTCGGTTTCGATAATGGCCGTTGCGCGATCGATCACGTCGGCGCGGCTGGCATCCTCCGGGATGCCGTGCACAAGCAACGGCGGCAATTCGTGCATTACAGAACCTGGAACTGCGATATAGGGCCGGTCCATCGATACCAACTCCCTCTGCCCGATTAGACGCACGGGTTAAACCACTGTTTCGTATATAACACGAATCCGAAACATTCTTAATCGATCCTGTGAATGGAGCGGAATCAGAATCGCAATCGGTTTGGAATACAGTGAGGCTATGGTGAGCGAATCGGATTTCAGCATTGGTCTCGATCTCGGGGGGACAAACCTCCGGGCCGCGGCGGTTACTCACGAGGGCAAGATGCTCGACAGCGTTACCGGCAAGACCGCGTACTCGGCCGGACGCGAGGCAATCCTTCACGACATGGTGGATGCGATTGAGACGCTGCGAAAGCGCCTGGGCGCGAATCTGGCGGGCATCGGGGTGGCCGTGCCGGGATTCATTCTGCTCAAAGAAGGGGTGATCCGGAATTCGAATAACCTGTCGTCGCTGGAGAATTTTCCCATCCGCGATGAATTGAGCCGGCGTCTCGGAGCGCCTGTGATTCTTGAAAACGATGCGAATGCCGCGGCTCTGGGCGAGAAATGGATCGGCACAGGGAGGGACGTGGATGATCTTGTACTGCTGACTCTTGGAACAGGAATTGGCGGGGGAATCGTATCCGGTGGCAAGGTGCTGCGAGGCTATCTCGGGATGGCTGCCGAGTTGGGACACATCACTGTGGTGCCGAACGGGAATCCGTGCGGGTGCGGAAATCGCGGTTGCGTGGAAAAGCATGCATCGGCGACCGCGGTAACGGCAATGGCAAAGCTTCTGGGCCTCGGCGATGCGTTGACGTCGAAACAAGTGGCTGAGTTGGCATTGGCCGGAAACGAGAAAGCGCGAACGATATTCGCCTCTATGGGCGAAGCATTGGGAATCGTGCTGGCGATGCTCGTGAATACGTTTAACTTTCCCTTGTATCTATTGAGCGGCGGGGTCATTGGGGCGTGGGACCTGTTCGCGCCCGCCATGCTTGAAGAACTGCGGAGGCGATCGTTCACTTTCCGGACGACGGCGCCGCGTGTCGAGAGGGGCGCGCTGGGCAATGAAGCCGGGCTTTTTGGAGCGGCCTGCCTGCCGTGGGCTGAAATGCGGCACCTCTAGTAGGGATGGCAATTTCCTTTTGTGCTAAGTTATAATCCGAGGCAAACAAAAGGCGAATGTCGGAGCCGCTTTCTCTCCTGTTTCCAGAACTTCCCCCTGTCTATAATGCGGGCGACATCACCCCGGTTTTGAGTAAATTCGAGCGCATGGCCCTCGACGCCGGTGGACCGATTCGAGCCATTCGGCGGACGCCCGCGCGCCCGGGCGATTACGCGGATTTCCCGGAGGACGTCAACCCACGGTTGCGGGAAGTGTTTTCGCGGCGCGGTGTCGAGCGGCTTTATTCGCATCAGGCGGAGGCGTGCAGGCGAATCGGGGAGGGCTCGAACGTCGTAGTCGTTACGCCTACCGCCAGCGGGAAAACTCTCTGCTACAACCTGCCCGTCCTGAACCGTTTGCTGGCGGAACCGGGAGCACGGGCGATGTATTTGTTCCCGACCAAAGCTCTCGCGGAGGATCAGCTCGATGAGTTGCACGGTCTGATTGAAGCCCTTGGCTCCGACCTTTGCGCATTCACTTACGACGGCGATACTCCGCAGGACGCGCGGCGGGCGATCCGGCAGCGCGCCAACATCGTGTTGACGAATCCGGATATGCTGCACACCGGAATTCTGCCGCACCACACGAAGTGGTCGAAGCTGTTCGAAAACCTGCGCTACATCGTCGTCGACGAATTGCACTACTATCGCGGCGTTTACGGCAGCCATCTGGCGAATATCATGCGGCGGCTGCGGCGGCTGTGCGAATTCTACGGCTCGAAGCCGCAGTTCATCGCATGCTCCGCGACCATCGCGAATCCGAAGGAGCTTGCGGAAACGTTGATGGAGGCGCCGTTTGAATCCATCGACAGGAACGGCGCGCCGGCCGGGGAGAAAATCTTCATCTGCTATAACCCGCCCGTGGTGAACCGGCAGTTGGGCATACGCCGAAGCTATATCAACGAGACGCGCCGCATCGCCCTCGAATTGCTCGACTGCCGGCAACAAACGCTCGTGTTCGCGAACAACCGGCTGGCGACGGAGATTCTGGTCACCTATCTCAAAGACGCCTGCGACAAGGGGCGAATTCCGACCGAATCCGTGCGCGGTTACAGAGGAGGGTATCTGCCGCGCGAGCGCCGTGAAATCGAGAAGCGGCTGCGTTCGGGGGATATTCGGGCGGTAGTGGCGACAAATGCGCTGGAACTGGGCATCGACGTGGGGTCGCTCGATGCGGTGGTACTGGCGGGGTATCCCGGCACTATCGCTTCGACGTGGCAGCGGGCCGGGCGCGCGGGCCGCCGCAACAAAGGGGCACTCGCCATCATGGTGGCGTCGAGCGCCCCGGTGGATCAGTACGTGGTCGAGCATCCGGAGTATTTGTTCGAGCGTTCGCCGGAGCACGCGCACGTCAACCCCGACAATCTGGAAATTCTGCTGAGCCATCTGAAGTGCGCCGCGTTCGAGCTGCCGATCGGTAACCAGGAACGTTTCGGCCCACACGAAGTTGCCGAAATGTGCGCGTTCCTGGCGGAGGCCGGTCTGCTGCACCTCTCGGGCGATTTCTGGCACTGGACGTCGGACAGCTATCCGGCGAATGCGGTTAGCCTGCGGTCCGTGTCGAGCGACAACTTCGTGGTGGTCGATATCACCGGGGAGGCGAAGATTATCGGAGAGGTTTCCTACACCGCCGCGCTGACAACGTTGCACGAGAAGGCGATCTACCTGCACGAAGCGAAACAATTCCACGTCGAACGGTTCGATTTCAAAGAGCGAAAAGCGTACGTGAAACGCGTCGAGAGCGACTACTACACGGATGCCATCGATTACACGCAGGTGAAACCGCTGCGTGAGTTCGAGAAGAGCGTGATCGCGGCCGCCGTCGAGCGCGTGCATGGGGATGTGCAGGTGAACCGGCAGATCGTCGGCTTCAAGAAGATCAAGTTCTACACGAACGAAAATGTCGGGGCGGGCAAGCTTTCGATGCCGGAGCAACAGATGCATACGACGGCGTTCTGGCTCCACTTTCCGGCTTCGTTTCTGGCGTCGCTTGAGCAATATTCGCCCATCGAGAGGCAGAACGGAATCTCCGGTCTGGGGAATGCGTTCCAAACGATCGCGGCATTGTTGCTCATGTGCGATCCGCGGGACCTGGGGGTTGCGCTGACCGAAGAGATTTCGGGTGGAACGCGGTTGTTTCTGTATGACAGCTACGCAGGCGGTATCGGGTTGAGCCTTCCTTTGTTCCGCTTGTACGACAAGCTGCTGGAACATACGCGCGCGATGATCGAAAGCTGCGGCTGCGACGCGGGGTGTCCGGCGTGCGTCGGGCCAGTGGGGGAAATTGGGGAACGCGGGAGAGAAGTGGCGATCGCGATCGTGAGATCGATTGCCCGGCCCGCGCCGCAACCTTGAAGCAACTTCCCCATCCGAAGTTAAGTTACCGGCCGGGTTGCATGCGTTGATCTTTATAGGCCCTGGCGGCTGCGGGCGACGAAATGTAATCGAGAAGCGCTTTGGCGGCCGCACGGTCTTTCGCATGCGCGGAGAGGAAGCCGACCAGCGTGGTGGGCGTCGAGATCTCGCGGGGCAGCGGTCCGATGACATCGAGGCCGGGCTCCTCCATTTCGCTGAGGAACGTCAGGCCGATTTCGACCTCGCCTTTAGCGGTCATCGTCATTGCAGCGGCGCCGCCCTTCGCACGCCTGAGCTTTGGCTCTACCTGCCGCGCGATCCCAAGCTTTCGGAGCGTGTCGTCGAAGCTCACGCCGGCGGCGGCCCCACCTGCAGGATCCGGATAAGCGATCGATTTCGCCGCGAGCAGAGTGCGCTTCACCGCGTCCGGGGTCGAGATATCCGGCCGCGGCGCGCCTTTGCGAACAGCGACTCCGACAGCGACGCTGGCGAGGGTCTTCGCGCTGGCGGCGATTACGTTACCGGAGGTCAGCACTTCCGGGTAGGGCGGCTGAACGATCGGTACGTCGAACGCGTCGCCGCGGGCGATCCGGGCTTTGGTCCCGAGTCCGGAGCCGAATGTCGCTTTGACTTTGATGCCGGATTGTTTCTCGAAGCCGGGGATAAGTTGCTCGACAGCGGCGCGAGCGCCGCCGGGTGCGACGAGCGTTACTTCACCCGTTTGAGCGCGCGCGAGGGAAAAAGTGGTCAGCGCGAGACTGAAGATCGTGGCGAATGTTGAACCCCGCATGTTGCCCGCGATTATTTCAGATGTGCGGGCGCGAAGCCAGTGTGGTCAGGCCGGCATCCTCCGCTGGGTTGGCAACCCCGCTGTCCGGTCGCACGTGAACAGCCCGGGCCGACTGCGAGTCGTCCGAAGGATTCACAATCCCGGCCCTGCATTATCAGCGGAGCTGCTCTATCCCAGGTAGCGCGTTGCCATCACGGTGATGTCGTCCGATTGAGGAGCCGAGCCGGCGAACGATTTCACTTCGCCGAGCACAAGCTTGACAATCTCCTCCACGGGCTTGTTGGTATGGCTTTCGAGACAGGCTTTGAGGCGCGCGTCCTCGAACATTTCACCAGCGGCGTCGAACGCTTCGGTGACGCCATCGGTATAAAGCAGCAGTCCTTCGCCCGGTTCGAGGCGCACGATCGCGCTTTCGTACTTCGCGCCTTCATAAAGCCCCGCCAGCAGGCCGCCGCCGTCCCTCAATTTCCGAAGCCCGCCGCTCGCTCCGAACGCCCAGGGATGGCTGTGTCCGGCATTGCAGTAATTGATTTCACCGGTGCGCGTGTCCAGAATGCAATAAAGCAGCGTGACGAACATGGTGCCGTCGCCCTGTTTGGCCAGCACGTGGTTCACGTACTGAATGCACTCCGCGGCGTTCGTTTTCTGCATCGCGGTGGCACGCAGCAGAGTGCGAGTGGCGGCCATGAAAAGCGCCGAAGGCACGCCTTTTCCCGAGACGTCGCCCACGACAAAGCCGAGCTTGTCGTCGTCGATGAGGAAAAAGTCGAAAAAGTCGCCACCCACCGAGCGCGCGGCTTCCATTTCCGCATAAATCTCAAATTCGCGGCGTTCAGGAAAGGGCGGGAATTGCCGCGGCAGCATCGACTGCTGGATCCGGTTGGCAACGGCGAGCTCGTTCTCAATGGCATCGAGCTGCTTCCGCGCCTGAAATCCGGCACGGACACCCTCTACTTCGTTCATCGTCTTCTGAAGCGTGATTTCGAAATCCTCGAAATCGATCGGCTTGGTGAGGAAGTCATACGCGCCGCGGTTCATGGCGATGCGGATATTCTGCATGTCACCGTAAGCCGACACAATGACGGTGCGGAGCACGCGGTCCATCTCACGAATGCGCGCGAGCAGGGTCAGGCCATCCATCACCGGCATGTTGATATCGCTCATGACGATGTCGATGGATTCGTCCTTGTCCAGCTTGGCGAGAGCTTCCTCGCCGTTCAGCGCGAATTCGAAATTGAAGCCTCCCTCACGGATCTTGCGGCGGAAACGCTGCTTGATGAGAACCTCGACATCCGGTTCGTCGTCAACAACAAGAATCTTGAAAGCCATTATGTCCTCGGAAGCGTGATGATGAATTCGGCGTACTGGCCGGGTTCGGATTCGACGCGGATTTGTCCACGGTGCTGCTGGACGATGATTTCGTAGCTCATGGAAAGTCCAAGACCGGTGCCTGAACCGGCCGGTTTGGTGGTAAAGAACGGCTCGAAAACTTTCTGCCGGATTTCTTCCGGGATGCCGTCGCCGTTGTCACGCATCCGGATCTCCACTTCCTTCTCCAGGTTCGACGTCACGATCCGCAGGGTTGGTTTGAAATCCTTCCCGGCTTGTCTCGCTTTCTGGTCGGCGGCGAAGGCCCCGTTGTTGGCGATATTCAGGATGACGCGGCTCAGATCGTGGGGCACAAGGTTCATCTCGGGGATGGTGGAATCGTAATTTTCGTCGATGGTCAGGTTGAAATTGACGTCCTGCGCGCGCAGGCCGTGATAGGCCAGTTTCACATACTCGGCGATCAGGGCGTTCAGGTTGGTGGGCTGGATCTGGCCCTTCTGGCCCCGGGAATGCATCAGCATCCCTTTCACAATGTCGTCGGCGCGCTTGCCGTGCTCGCGGATTTTGGCCGCGTTGATGGCAACGTCGTCGAGAGTACCTTCCATGAAATCGAACTCGTCGGGGTCGATGCGGTCTTTCTGGGAAGTAACGGAAGCGCGGAGATCCGCGACAAGCGAGCGCAGGATCTCGGCAAAGTTCGTGACGAAGTTCAAAGGGTTCTTGATTTCATGCGCAATGCCCGCGGTCAACGTGCCAAGCGAAGCGAGCTTCTGCTGGACGAGTAGCTTGTCCTGTGTTTTTTCCAACTCTGCCAGGGCGGCGGCGAGGTCCTCGCTTTTTTGTTTCTCCTGCTGATGGGCGCCTGTGAGTTCCGCGCGCGCGGCGCCGAGGTGCGTCGACATGTCGTCGAAGGCGCGGGCGAGCGCGCCCAGCTCGTCTTTCTGCTCGAGCGCGATGCGATGTGCGAGATCCCCGGCGCCGATGGCGGCCGCGCCCGCTTTGAGCGCCGTGAGTCCATGTGAGACATCGCGCGCGATGAGCCAGGTGGCGATGAGCGCCACGATCGTCGACACGGCGAAAATGGAAAATGTGATCTGATCGCTGATCCGCGAAGCAGTGCGGAAATTTTCGTTGGCGGATTCCGCCCGTTGCGTTTCTTCCACCTGTATTCGTGGGAGCAATTCCTGGATGACATGACGGCTGAGGGGTTCGCCGCGTATGGCCAGCTCCGTGATGGCTTTTGTCTGATCGACGCCGAAGTTGTCGTAGAAGATGCGCCAGGATTTGGCGAGTTCCCGGAATGAGTTCTGGAAGTCTGCGACAGCGGGCGAATCCTTTTGCAGCAGGCGGAACGTCGCGATGTTATTTTCCGCCGCGGCGAGCTGATTGCCGAATTGAGTCTTCTCGGCGGGAGTGGCTTCGGCGGCGCCGGCCTCCGAAGCACCCTGACTCAGGACGCTGATCTGTTTCTGCGTGTTGTTGAACGTGATCTGAATGGAGGAGAGCAGGGTCTGGCGGGTGATGGCGCGGCGGAGTTCCTCGACCGCCACGGCGCGCCGCTCGTTGCTCCAGATGTAGACTCCGGCGTTGAAAGCGAAGAGCGCCATGATGCCGAGGAACGAGAGCGTGAATCGGCGCCGGATCGTCATCGGGCGGCCCGCCGGCAAGACGGTTTGGGCCACGAATGAATACGCTTGAACACGAATAAAGCTCCAGACCTAACGCAGCGGATATGCCTTGTCGCCCGGCAGCTTGCCGTCGATTTTGATGACCTTGAGGGTTTTTGGAACCTGGGCGGAATCGATGAAGGCGATGGCGCCGGGGATCGCGTTGACCAGATCGTTGGCCATTTCGGTCGAGTAGACGATCTTGGGCCCGGAGGAGACGTCGGCCCGAAAGACCTTGGATATCCAGTATTGGCGGAACTGCGCTTCGCTCATCTGATAGATGGTGCGCAGCACGACATCGCGTTCCGGCGCGACGGGAGCCCGCATCAGAAGCACTACGCGCAGATTCGGATTCCAGAACTGGCGCTCGCCGAGGAATACCTTGCGCACTTCGGAAAAGCTGAGATTGTCAACGGGAACGTCGCCGCTGACCACGATTGCAACCGGGGCGCCATACGCGATTCCGGCGGCGGCCCCGATCAGGGCGAAGGGCAGGAGGATAGCTCGTTTCAGCAGTTTCACTATTGGGGTCCTCTTAGAAGGTGAAACTGGTCTGCGCCCAGGCGACATTCGTGTTGGCAAGGCCGGGCCGGGCCTGGTTGCGGTATTCGAGTTTGAACGCGGCGAAGCTGGAAAAGTCGAAGCGGACTCCGAGGGTGGAACTCGACAGGCCCAGGTTGAGGCCGCTGAAAATCGCGTCGGCACGTGGCGTGTGGATGTATTCGTAGCGATAGTAGGGTTTCCAACGCTCGGCCATCGGCAGACGGTAGGCGACCTGCGCGTACCAGGCCTGATTGTTGGTGACGAGTCCCGTGCCGGGCAGTTTGTGGTTGATGTTGAAGAACTCGGCGATGAACTCGGGGTTTTCCTTGGACCAGACGATATGCGCTGACTCAATCCATTCCTGGGCTTCAGGCCGTCCGGTGGCGTCGATTTTGTCGCGGTAGATTGTGCCGCCCAACTGCAAGCCGTAGAGTTTATCCGGCTTGATGAAAACGGTGGCGAGCCAGGCCTTGTTGTTGTTGATGTCGCCGAAGTCGCCGGAGCGGCTGAGGACGGAGCTGCGTCCGTTGCCAAGCCCTGCGTTGTAGTTCAGGTTGAGTCCGCCGGCCGAGAAAGACCCTTCCGCGAGTGCGCCGACAAAGTGCACGGGAATAAAGCTGCCGCCGAACTGGATCATTTCCGGCCGGCTGGCGGTGGTTTGAAGCCACGAACCGTGATGGAATTCGGTATTCCAGTAGCTGACCGGAGTGTGGTAACGGCCGAAGGAAATCTTCAGGTGATCGTTGTAATCGTAGCGAAGGATGCTGCGCTCGACTTCGGGATTGAATCCGGCGGCGGGGGGAGTGCCGGCGCCCGCGTCGGTTCGCGCCGTGAGGCTGAGTTCGCCGAAGTAGGTGACCTTCGACGAGAGGGCAGAGCTGAAATGAAGAATGAACTGACCTTCGTTGAAGCCGGCGTGGGTACCGGGACGGTCGCTCGCCGTGTAGTTGATATCGCCGAAACCGGAGAGCTTGAGCGATGGATAGGTGGTGGTGGCCGCCTCGATGGGTGTTCCATGGTCGTGACCGCCGTTTGCGACGGCCGCTGCGACCGGGCTCGCGGGCGGCGCCGCGGGAGTGGCCGGGGAGACGATCCCGGCGGGGCGGGCGCCAGGTGCGCGAGTGGCCTCCAGTTCGGTTACCCGCGATTCCAGCTGGTCGATGCGGTGGAGCAACTGCTGGATCAGCTCGTTTTGTTGCGCGGGGGACTGGGCTTGCGCGGCTATGGCAAACAGAAAAAGGGCGCTGAGGCGTCGAGGCATGACGATTTCTCTTTCAAACTCAGATTGCTGGAACTTATGAGGGTACCAAGTAATCCGGTCAAAAGAGCGGCGATTATAGAGTTCAGCCTGAAGCGGAGTAGCGAGAGCAATTTCACAAGCATGTCGGCAGGATGGCAGCGCGCGCGGGTTGCCAACCTGGTTGCCAACCCCGCTGTCCGGCAGCAGGTGAACCTCGGGGACTGGCGCCCGTCGGCCACAGATTCACAATCTGCCCCACATTTTTGGTGAAAATGCCCTAAAGGATTGGAGCAGCAGAATCGCTCAGGCCGCTTCCAACTCGACTTCGCCGGGCTCGCGAATCAGCTTGTGCAAGTAGGTCCGTGAAATATTCAGACTCTGCGCGGCCAGCGTTTTGTTGCCGTTGCATTCGCGAACTGCTTTCAGGGCGAGTGACAACTTGAAGGCCTGCAACTGATCTTCGAAAGACCCCGCCGCACATCCGCCGGAGATGGCGATCACCTCGGACATTTGGAAAGTTTCCGGCAGGTGTTCCGGGCAGATCTCATCGCCGTCACTCACGATCAGGGCGCGCTGCATCACGTTCTCCAGTTCCCGTATATTCCCCGGCCAGGAATGGTCGACGAGCAACGCCATCGCGGCGGGGCTGATGGTTTTCCCGTTGCCAGCGCCGTATGCTTCGGCGTATTTGGAGACGAAGTGGCGTGCGAGGGCCGGAATATCGTCGGAGCGATCGCGCAACGGCGGCGACTTGATGTTCATCACGTTAACCCGGTAGTAGAGATCCTGACGAAAGGTCCCTTCCTCAACCATACCCGCGAGATTCCGGTGCGTGGCAAAAACAATGCGCGCCCGCAGGGGAACCATCTCGCCGCTGCCGAGGCGGCTGAATTCTCTTTCCTGGAGGACCCGCAACAATTTCACCTGCGTATGCAGGCTCAACTCGCCGATTTCGTCCAGAAACAACGTGCCTTCACCGGCCTGCTCGAGGTATCCGGTGCGTTTGCCGAATGCGCCGGTGAACGCTCCTTTTTCGTAACCGAACAACTCGGCCTCAATCAAAGTCTCGGGGATGGCGCCGCAGGAGACGGTGACGAACGGCGCTTTTTTCCGTGGAGAAAGGTTGTGGATGGCGCGCGCGATGAGTTCCTTGCCGGTGCCGCTCTCGCCGGTAATGAGGATGAAAGCATCGAGTCCGGCGACCCGGCGGATCAAGTTGTAAACACCCGTCGCGCGGGGGCCGGAACCAACCATGCTGTCGCATTCCGCGCCGCCTGGTGTTTGGTTGGGCGCCGATTTCACCTGATTTTTCAACGTGGTGTTTTCGTGGGCCCGCAGGACTACTGCCTTGAACTCCGACATAACGGGCGGGCGGCGGAACCAATCGTACACGCCCTGCTTCACCAGGCCTTCGGCCACTGACCGGTTTTCGTCGTCGGCCATCGCCACCACGGAAATCGATGCTCCGCGGACACTTTCGAAGGTATCGAGCAATTGGGAGAAGGAGAACCCATGGGTGTCCAGGATCAGGACATCGCAGGCGCCGAGAAAGGCAAGTTCTTTGACGCGCTCTGGATCCGATTCGACGATCAGACGGAAATCGGAGCCAAGGGTTGGCCCGAGAACACTTCTCAGATGCAGTTCCCGCGAATGAAGCAAGAGCTTGAGCATGAATTTGCTGAATCCTTTTTCCTGATCTCGATGGCCTACCGCAAGGCGACCGGCGCACTGGACCACATCTGGCCGGAGGATGATCTCTAAATTTCCAGTACCGGATGGGTTCTTATGTTCCATCGGCAGAATTCCGGGGAACTTTAGGGTCGGAGTTTTGATGGATGCTGGAAACGCCTTTTTAACCGGAGACGGCAGGCATTCGGCCCTGCCAGGGCCTTCTTCAGCATTCTGTTAAATGCCCGGCGGGTTTGCTATAGAGGAAAGGATAGCCCGATGTATCGCCCTGGCGTGCGGCCGGACCCCATGCGACCTTCAGTCGCGTTCCGCAAGAGTCTGCTTCGCGTCGACCAGTGCCAGCCAGGCTTCCGCCCCACCCACCAGCGGACGTACGCGCGTAATCCCGTGCTTTTTCAAAATCAGCGCCGCGCGCGCTGCCGACGCCTCGTTGGGGCAAGAGCAAAACAACACGACATCGCGGTCCCTCGGGACCTCCCGGTGTCTGTCGGCCATCTCACTGAGAGGAATCCGCAGCGAGCCGGGGAGCGGATCGCCGAGCGCTGAAAGCCCACCCCGAACATCGATCACCAGGACTTCTTCTCCGGCTCCCATCATTCGCTGCAACTCGGAGGCAGAGATCCGCGCAATCGCGAGCTTCCTGAAAAAGCGCCGTCTTTGCAAATATTTCCACACGATCCAGCTTGCCGTGACGATCACGATAGAGAGGAAGAGGCGAAACCCCGCCCGGCCCACCACATCGCCGACAGCTTCCAATTGCTCGCTGAGGAGATATCCCGCGGTTGCCCAGGAAGAAATGAAGAGTACGGCGCCCGCGCTGTCGAAGAACAGAAAGGAGCCCCATCCCGTTCGCGCGGTGCCGGCAAGCGGCGCGGCAAGGGCGTTTATTCCCGGAATGAACTTCGAGACCAGCAGGAACCGGACCCCATACTTTACGAAGCCGTTCTCGGTTCGGCGCACGCAGGAATCCGGCTCGATCGCCAGACGGCAGAGGAGCCCGAGAACCTTCGCGCCGCGCATCCGGCCGAGCTGAAACCAGGCCATGTCCGCGATCAGACAAGCGGAGACGCCGAGGAGCAGAATCGGCGCCTCGCTCAAACGGCCGGTTTTGACAAGAGCCCCGCATACCAGCAGCAGGGGAACAGACGGAATCGGCAGCGCTCCCTGTTCCGCCAATATCCAGAAGAACAAAACGGCGTAGCCGTGCCGGATGACGAACTCCGCCGTTTCGTTCATAAAACTATGTGATTCGATTTTGTCACTGGAGATTCACTGCAGCGGAAAGTGCCGGAAATGAACTGGCTGCGGAGCCCGCTCATTTGGGGCGGGATGGCGTCCTGGTGGTGCTGGTGAAAACCGGCATTGAGTAGTGAATGAGAAGTCACACAGAGAAGGAAGAGCGAACCAGTCTGACTCCGAGTCATGCGGCTCCATACCCAGGCTGCATGTGCCCCTGTCAACGCTTCGAAAACACAGGGACGGCATCGAAAACGCGAGAGGCCGGACGGCTCCCCGGAGCAAGGTGGTCTCGACTGATTAATTCGTGATCAACGGCGTTATCGGAAAAAGTGGGCAGTCCGCTCCGTCCAGCGGCTGTCGGCAAAGGACCTGTTATGAAACCTTAATCGCTCGCGAAGCGCACCGGCTGTGCTGCTTCGATCCGTGTCATATTGGTGACGGCATTTCAGCAAGGCGCGCCGTGACGAACCGTTGCCCCATACCGCGCACATTAGTAGCGCTGATTCTCTTCGCTGGCATCACCCGTGCACAGTCAGCCATAACACCACCGTTCCCGACCCAATCCACGGTGGTGCGTCTCACGAATGCACCGTCCGACAAGGCTCTGAAGGAAATTGCCGTCTTGCTGCGCGCCGTGACCGGTAGTCCTTACCTTTCGTCGAACATCGCCCAATCCACCATCGCGATAACCGGGACGCCCGAACAACTTACGCTTGCCGAGTGGCTTTTGAAGGAGGTCGACAAGCCTGCAGACTGGCGACCCTCTGACTCCGAATATGGGAATCCCACTGCTCGCGAATACAAGGTTCCGGGCGCGTCTGACGAACTGGCCCGCGTTTTCTATTTAAGAGGTACCGCCACGCCTCAGGCCGTGCAGGAGATTCTTACGATATTGCGCACCGTCGCCGACGTCCAGAAATTGTTTTCCCGCAGCGAGCCAAAGATGATCGCTTACCGCGCCGACCCCTCCCAGGCGAACCTGATCGAGTGGCTGTTGGCGAAGCTCGATAACCCATCAGGCGACCTGACCCATTCGAGCGATACGTTCAAGGTGCCGGCTCCAGCCCGCGACGGAAGTGACGACATCCTGCAGGTCTTTTATCTGAAACCGCCGGTCTCCCGGGATGAGTTCAACCGTCTGTTGATGGCTCTGCGCACCAGTGTGTACATCCAGAAAACGTTCGGGACCCTCTCTCCACCTGTGCTGGTCGTCCGCGGCAGCTCCGCGCAGATCTCAGAATCCGAGCAGCTGATCTTCCGGTCCACACCGCGTGCTTCGCAATAATGACGCTTAACCCCGGAAGCGGACCTAACGCCCGGATTAGTTGGAAGTACTCGCGGGACACGGCGGAGCTTCCACCGTCTCTGGGTGCGGGCATGCCATTGACGGACCCGCGCACTGGCCAGAGGTTGCGCCGTGAGAAGGAAACCATGAAGGCTCTTTAAGCTGGCCCCGCAGTTGCATAAATGCCGGCAGGAGGCATCAAATGCATAAATTCCTGTTAATGACTCTGTTGGGGTTAGGTCTCGGAATCGGCGCTTCGCAAGCAGCCGAAGTCGTAGTGAGAGTGGGCCCGCCCAGAGCGATCGTGGAGCGCCGGCCAGTTCGGCCCGGCGCACGTTACGTATGGATCAGCGGGTATCACCGCTGGGATGGCCGGGCGTACGCATGGCAGCCGGGGCGCTGGGAACTGCCGCCCCGCGAACATGCCGTGTGGGTGGCGCCGCGATGGGAACATCGGCACGACGGCTACTTTTTTGTCGAGGGCCGCTGGCGATAACTGCGCCAAAACACCGATCCAGGCCGACATGAGACGGGCAGCGCCTTCGAGGCGACTGCCCGTTTTTTGCTTCTGTGCCAGCGGTTGCCTGAACTGGCCGAAATCGGCCAGCGCCACCACCAATCGGTCTCGATTTATGCCGGGAGGGTCGACTTAAGCCAACTCGGAAGTTTCTCGACTATTCATAAGAACGCTTCGGACGGTCCTGGCGTTAGACGGCAAAGTCGGCTAAGATTCAGGCACGGGCGCAAACTCGAAGTGCTGCTTGTCGTTCCGCTTAAGCGTTTCAGCCAGCGCAAAGTCGAAGACGGCCGGTTCGCTACAGATCTTCATGATGCCTTCCAGACTTGCGAACCGGCGCACAAACGCGGCCGTGATCTCGATGAAACGCGAGCCGGTAAGCATCGTAATAGTTCGCAATCCCGGCTTGTGTGAGCTCAACCAGCGCGCCCACTCTCCGCTGACGTCAATGGATGCGCCCGTCACATCCCTGGCGTCGATAAATAAGTCAATCGGATATGAGGACGTAACACTGTCGTTCAATGCCTTCATCGGAGCCTCACCGAACTCGCCGACGTCACATCCACTAATCCTCAAGACAACCACGCGAGCCAGGAACCGCTGAATGATGAGATTGCAGTGCATCCCGTCGTAGCGGATTTCTCGCCCTTGCGACGCCAGACCCATCATTTCGCTGCCCAAAGCCTCCCTCGTAATTGTTGTTGCCAGTGGCCCTGCGTGCCTGAATCCAGGCAACTTCGATTTATAGTAGCCCAATTTGAAAGAACCACGCGGAACCGAAGTGATCGCGTGGAGATCATTCGGAGTATCCTTGATTAAAGAAGGCGCAAGGATGATTTTGTTTCCAGTGGCGGCCACCTTCATTTTTGTAATCGGGGCAGTCCTGGGCACCGTTCTTCGATTTAAGGTGTTCTTGCGCGCCTCATTGCTCGTCGGCGCCTTAATAGCCATTCTCCCGATCCTCGGCAGGCGTGGTCTTTACTCGATTCTGGTGATGCTCGGGATGGCGGTCATGTTCGTCATTCTGATGCTCGTCGGCGCAGCAATCGGCAGAGTACTGAAGCAAGCTTTCGTGGATGGATGAACAAGCAACGCCGCGCCGGCCATCGTCATTTCGCTGTCTTCCCGTGCCGCTTGTTGTCTCAAAAGATGAAGCCTGGGGAACCTGCTCGCGACCACCAGCAGTAAGGTGAAACGGGATGAACCGGGGTCCAAATCACCGCGAGGTAACCGTCGCGGGTGCCGGCCTCGGCAATTGCGAGCGCAGCGTCGTCTGTCTCGCGGCCGCGCTGACCGCTGATCTTGTTCTCCCGATCCTGTTCTGATCACCGAGGAGCGGGCCA
>DATAZF010000033.1:0-4189 GCA_036272235.1 Bryobacteraceae bacterium
GTGGAAGTGCTGCGAATCCTCATCAGCATTGGACCGACCGAGACGATGCACTTTCAAACGTGGCACGACAAGGCGGGGAACGCTCCGCCGCTGACCGACCCAACGAATGGACTGGTCTTTCCTGATCTGAATTCCTCTCCGTTCGGTGGGGAAGCGTTCAGCACGAACCTGATCATGCCCGAGCCGTGTCCGTTCCTGAGCCGCGACCTTCCTGTGTGTTCGATCATCCGGCCGACTGACACGCAAGGCGTTGCGATGGGAGTGGTGAACTTCCTGACGTCGATGGGCCTTTTCATCGGCCAGTCGCCGGCCTTTTTCGAGCTGATGAAAGATCTTGCCGCGGACGCGGATCAGGCGAAACGCGAAGACAACTGATCCCGGCCTGCCGGCTGCGTGCGACGTCCGTTGCTCCTTTTTGTCCACACTCGGCGGGCGGCGCGCGCGGTCGAGTTCAAAGCAAGTCTGACAAATCAGGAATGCCGGCGAGTGCTCCGGCAGAGACGTACCTGATCCCGCCGCGGAAAAAGTTCCCCGGCGATATCGGTTATTATCGGCAGATTTCTTTCATGTCTCGCACGCGATAATGCACTCTCTCCCGGACGTCCTGTTGGTGCATTATCACGGGCAGAATCGATCCGTGCTGAGCGGCTGAGTCGCGACCAAAAGCAGCAGTTCAGCTGCCCGTGAACCCTACTCCGCGCCCGGCCCGCGCGCCGGACCCGACAGCCGCTGCAGATCCTGATTGTTTTCCTGGCAAATGTACTCCATCAGATCCTGTCCAACCATGATCTGCGCGCGCCCCACCGCCGTAAACGGCTTCTCGTACGCTCCCGGATCGTCGATTGTCGTTTCAATGGTCATGTGCCCCAGATCGGTCCGTGTATATCGCTCGACGATATGCAGCTTCTCCGTATGCGGATGCCCTTTGTAGTCAAACCAGAATTTGTCGTTAAACCCCACGGTATCGACGACCAGCGTTTTCCCATCCCAATGCCCGACCGAGTGGCCATACCAGGTCGGATCGGGATCATCCGGATGCTTGCGCCCATCCATGAAAATCTGTCGCCAGCTGTGGATATTGCCCTCATAAACGATAAAGTAAATCCCCGGCGTCTGTGCGAAGCGCCAGGGATAAGGCGAGCCTCGCGGAATTCCGGTCGGCAGGCAGTTTGCCTCGGGATCATCCTTCGACTGCCGCTTCTTCACCACTGCCTCCGCCCACGGCAGCATCATCACGGAATCGCCCGGTTTCAGATCACGCGTGATATCGGTGCTGTTAGAGCCGTTCCCCAGCCAGACACCCGAAAGATCCGGGGTTCCGTCAGCCAGCATCGGTGCCGGACCGGTCGGCGCTGCAGGCTGCTTCAGATACAAACCCACGCCGCCCTGTCCTGAGGCGGGCCGTTGCCCGCGGCCGGGAGCCTGACCCTCCAGCGAAACTGAGGTTACAACCGCTACGATCGCGCTAAATCCAATGATCCAGGTTTTCATAATCCCAAAATGACTCCGAACCAAATTCTTTCACAGCCATCTGACGCCCGCAACGGAGACAATGGGAACCCGCCCGCAGCGAGCTGGCTTCCTTCAACGCGGCAAGGCCCGCATCGAGCGGAAGCATCCACCCGCCGCGCCCGGCTCCGCAAGGGTATTCTCTGCGGAACAAATTGGATTCGATACGATTTGCTTCAGTTATCGTTCAGCCCTTCTGGCTGGCGCGTGCGGAGCCTGATCTTCCAAATCGGCAGCTGTTTCCAAAGCGGCCTGCGGCGGCCCGTAAGGCCTCGAAGGCTTCACGCGAGGTGATTGAACTTACCCAGGGTGAACCGGATCCGGTCGATTTCCTGCAGAGGCTTGAGAAATTCAGGTTCTGTAAGCGGCCAGAGTTGCGCGGGCGCCGAGGTGGAACCCAACGCGAGCAGGAGGCAGTTGACGGCGCGGCGAGCGGCTTCGTTGGCAGCTTCCATCGTCGCGAGATCCGTATAGGTGCGGACATAGTCCGAGGCAAGAAACAGGTTCGGGATTTCTGTCTGGGCATCGGGGCGGTACTGGAGAGACCCGGCGGTGTTTATCATCAGCGGCTCCAGATTCGCCGCCGCCGTCGGATTGGGAAACTGAATATCCGGGTCGAGGAACCACGTCACGAGATCGGAATCATCGAGCTGGATGCTTCCGCCGACATTGACGTGCTGCTTCAACTGGGCCCAGACCTCGTCCTTGATCTGCTCCGCGGTGCACTGCAAGGCGGACTTGCCATAAAGCACACCGGGTTCCTGCCACTCCGAAATATCGACCGACAGAATTCCCGCGACGGTTCCATCTCCGAAGGTTGAGAGGTTCACGTTTGTCCAGAACTGATGCTGGGAGACGGAAGTGAGGGCCCATGGTGAATCGAGATAGATGGCGTGACCGCGGGCGAGCGGGACATCCCGGCGCAGGTAAAACTGAATGCCATTCATCCACCGGGTCTGGAGGAGGCCGAGATTCGCGAGCGAGGGTGCCGCCGCCTTCAGGGCAGGCGTAACCAGAGTGCTCATAGCCTCCACAGGCATGGCGGCGATGAAATTGCTGGCCGCAATTTCCATAGGGTTGCCATTGGCCGTAGCCTGGACAGCGCGAACGCGCCCAGCCTCCAGTTCGAAGGCCTTCACCTGGACGCCGGTTTGGAAGGTAACCCCCTGGCGGCGGAGGTATTCGACCCACGGGTCCAGCCAGGCGTCATTGGTGGGACCGTTGAGAAGGCGATCAAAGATGCGATCGGGACAGATCGCGTCGTAGAGAAGTTGCAGCAGGATGTATCCGACCGTGCGGGTGCTGCCTTCCTGGGCACGCATGGCGACGAGAGAACGTGTAAGACCCTCACCCAAATAACTCTGATAGGTGGAAGACATGCGTTGAGCGGAGATGAAGTCCCACCATTTGACGTTTTCGTAATCGGCAAGGCGGCGTTCCGGACAACTGGTGGCAAGCACCAGCAGACGGTTGATGAAGAAAGTGAGTTCATCGGGCGGGATACCCAGGGGCGTGAAAAGCTCGAGTAGCAGGGCGCGGAGATCGGCGACGCTTTTTGGCCAGCCCGTGAGCCCCTTGATTTCGATCGCGCCTGAACGCGCCAACAGCATTCGCGTCGCGGTCGTGAGGTTGTCGAAGGCATAGCCGCCGGCGCCATTGGGTATGCGGCGCAGAGTGTCGATCAGGTGTTTGTAAAATCCGGGAAAAAAGCGGAAACCATGCTCGCCGGGCAGATCGCGGCGTCCTCCCGTGCCAGAACCGGCAACGGGAATGCTGCGCGCCTTGCCGCCGAGGACTGGCTTGCCCTCAAAGACGTTTACTTGAAAGCCACGCTCGATGAGTTCGTGGGCAGCGCTAAGGCCCGCCACGCCGCCTCCGAGAATGGCCACTGCACCGGGCATTCCGGTATTTTATACGATCAACGCGGTATTGCCAATATCGGAAGCTTCGGAAGCTTCAGGGGGCTCGTCCGGTGGCCGCGTACAACGCGAGCACTGGGTAAACGCTGCGCCGTAAGGAGAGCAGTGCGATGGGCCTGCGGTCAATTCCGAAGCCGCAGGCCAACCGCAGGACCACTCTTTCGTCCAAATGCAAAGTAACCCTGTGCCCGTTGGCCGCTAATATATTGTGAAAGACAGGGCGCAGCGGCGATTTTCGGCGGGAGTGTGCATCTGAGCGCACTCGATCTGATATGGGCCGAGGGCACGATAGGCAAAACGGTGGCGTTAGGGCGGATCTATTCTATGGCGAAAACGAAAGTCCTTTCAGCGATTACACTGTTGGTGCTCGCGAGCCTGGGATTGTGGGCAGCCGGACCTAAGCCGATACCGCGGCTGGATGGCAGTACCATCCTTCCAGCGGAGATTGACTCAACCGTGACTCGGCTGATGCGCAACGCAGAGGTACCCGGCGTTGGCATTGCGATCTTGAACCATGGGAAGATCGCGTACCTGAAGGCCTACGGATTCCGCGACAGGGAGCATGGCCTGCCCTTGACGGCGGATTCGGTGATGACGGGCGCTTCCTTTACAAAGGCCGTATTCGCTTACCTCGCGATGAAGCTTGTCGACGAAGGGCGTCTGGATCTTGACAAGCCTGTAGAGCAGTACTTTCCCAAACCGCTCCCGGAATATCCCGCATACTCAGATCTGGCCGGCGATCCGCGCTACAAGCGAATCAC
>DATAZF010000034.1:0-19854 GCA_036272235.1 Bryobacteraceae bacterium
CACGCTGCAGTTTGTCGGACAGATTATCGAACATCGTTTGGCAGATGGAAGTTACGGAGCCAGATACGCCGCGATCGGGCGACTCTGTTTATTGTACCGGACCTATTGTAGCGAAACGGGCGCTCCCGCCGCAAAACCTCATAAATCAACGAGGTAGCGCCGCCGCCTCGCTCCTTGATTCGCCCTGCCTCTCCGCTAACCCGGCGGGGTCGTGGGACCGAGAGCAGGGGACGCCTCGGCAGGTACGGGAGCAGGGGACTCACCCTGAGCATTTTCCTTCGCGCCGGCGTGAGCCGGGGGCGCGGCAACCGGGGCCGGTGGAACCGGCGGAGTGCTGGGAGGCGCAATTGGCGAGGCGCCCGCGGGCGGTATCGTCGGGCTTGAAGCCGGACCCGCCAGCGCCCCCACTGAGGTGCTGGCCGGCGCCGGGGCGGCATCTACCGCGGCCTCGGGCACCACCGCCGCGCGAATCGCCTGCGAGGTGAATCCGAGCAGCACGAGTTTGTCGAACGTCAGGTCGGCGCCGTTCTGCGTCAGAGCAACGGTAACAACCGGGACAACCGCTGTGATCGCGGCATCGATGACGCCGCGTACGAACCGTTTGTTGTTTCCCGGCGGCGGCCCGACCGTCAGCGGAACCACGCCCTTCTCCTTGTTATTCTCTTTCCGGATCGTGAGCTCTTTTCCGTCGTGGTCGTAAAGCATTGGCGTGATCGTGATTTTGCCCGGCGCGGGAATGAACTGCGCATGCCAGCCCGACTCGTAGATGTCGTCATCCGAAGAGTTGTTGGCGTCACGCGGCGCCTCTTTACCGCTTCCGAACCAGCGGCTTGAACCTTTGCTGCCCGGGTCGTCGCTTCTAATACGCCACCAGCACTGAAATCTGCTCTTCGCGGCCGACTGGTCGATATTGGGGTCGCGGAAAGTGAACGCGACGCGAAGAACATCCTGATCGGTGATCGTGGCCGGTTCGGCATAGACATCCCACATTTCGCTGGCGAGCGCCGCGGTCACATGTCCCTCGGAAACGCTCTGCGCCACCATGGCAATGGTTACGTCGGCCTCCTCCAGCTTCGCCGGGTCATCGGAGCCCAGCTTCTTCAGAATCTCCTTCTGCGCGTCCGGGTTAGCCAGCATTAAACAATCGATCCGTATCATTTTCGAGACGGCGGCGAGGCGCACAGCCGCGAGGTCTCGAATAACAAGCTCGTCCGTTGTCCAGCCGCCATCGGGGGGAGCCGCAGTATTGTTGAGCAACTCGGCGCATCCATTCATCCCCTGGGTCAGGGCGGCATGTTTGCCTTTCAGCGGCTCACCGGCGAACTGCCTCCGGAGGCTCGCGATACGCGCTTCGAGTTCCGCCGCGAAATCGTTCATGGATGCCGCGGCGTCGCCGAGGAGATCAAGGCTCGCCGACGCACTTTTCTCGTCGGCATCGGTAATGAACTGCCGTGCGAGGATGGTTTGCACATTGCCGATTTGCTTCGCGCGGTCCCAGTAAAGGCTTGGCGGCAGATCGCGCGAGCCGGAGTCGAGAGCGGCTGTCTGGCGCTCATCCAGCCGCTCTGTCAGTGCGATGCGGGTGTTAATCCTCGGAAGAATGCTCAGCAGGCGGTTCACCTCTGCGGTGTTTCCGGAGAGCGCCAGGCGTTTGAGGCTGAGCCCGAGCCATCCGGCCTTCGAGGCGCTGGTACGCATGGCGAGGCCGCTGGTGAAGCTGTCCATTTCCTGCTGGCAGCGAGTATACAAGCGGCTGCCGATGTCGCTGCTGATGGCCCGCAGGCGTTCCTGCAAAGCCTCGATCTTGTTCTCCATCGTGAGGCATTTGCGAAAGTTCGGAATCAGCACCTGCGCAATCATCAGGAACATCGCTCCCAACGTGACCCACGGGGTTATCCAGAGGATGTGCTGAACGACCGGCGGGATGAAGAATCCGAGACGGTCGGCGGCTGTTGGGGTGAGATGGAGCGTCAGGAGCCTGCGCAGCGCGGGCGGTTGCGCGGCCCTGTTGCCAGTGGGCACGCGCAATTCCAGCAAGGCCTGGCGATCGACCTTACCGAGCCGATCGAACCACCAGTCCGGGACCTGGAACAAAATCGCTTCGCTGCTCGCCGGTCCAATGGTCATCTGCGACCAGCGGTCCGGAGTATCGCATTCACGCCGCGGCTGGCCGTTCACCTCGACCCCACAAACGAACTCCGTGCCGGAGGCGAGGCGCCAGCGGAACGTCAACGGCTGTGTGTCGAAGTTATAGAGCCATATCTGGCCCGGGCTTCCTTTTGACACGCTGGGATCGGTGAGGTCAGGGCCGCGTTGAATGCTGTACGTATAGTTGGCCGGCGGATTCCCCGCGATTGTGAACAGCAGGCGCGCTTCTCCCCAGAAATAAAGCCCCGACAAATGAACCTTCATCTGGTTGCCCACGACCTCGGGTGCCCCGATCAAAGGCTGTGGAGAAAGTGCCCTGCCATCGGCGGCCACCATCCGCAGCGAATCGATCGCGGGCGCAGACGGGAAACTCGCGCGCAATACCAGCGTGATATCCGCATCGATTCCGGTCGCCGGGACCAATACGCGCTGCGACTCGGAGTATTGCTGGGCGAGTCCCGAAAGAGCGCAGTAGAGGCCGAGAAGAAACACCAATCCACTGCGTAGCAAAACTCTTTGATTGAGGCTCATCCGCCGGATAATACCACGGGATCGGGAGGATTGTTCTCCCCTTACCCGCCTGATTTGTCTCCTGAAGTCGGTGGAATATTTCCGCGCAACAGTTGCTTTGCTTGCCAAAGAAATGCCGAGCATTTCCCGGACAGAGTGCACCACCGGCTCCGTCCAGGAGGCAAAGAAATTGACTACAGCGGGCACGCGCCGCGGACCGCGACGGCCGTCTTGCAACCGTCGGTCCGCGGCTGCTCTTCTCGACCGAAATCGGCGATGCATCGGTGCTCGACCCCGCCAACCACCTCGCTGCCTGACGCCGATGCCTTCGTATACATCGATTACGACACCGCCCGCGTCACCGCGATCCCCGTATATCCTACCCGACGGCTCGAAATCTTATTTGCCTGCCTTGAGGCTCTTGTAAGCGGCTTCGATGAACTTATCAGTAGTCCAGAAGCCCTTGTCCGACCCATACAGCGGATCGTAATCCCGCGTCGGTTTCTCGGCTTTCACCTGCTCCAGCGTCATCCCGCGCTTAATCATGTCGAGAAAGCGATCCCGCAGGATCGTCACCATGTCCCGATACTCCACCACATCCGCCTCATCGCAAAGGCGGCCATGGCCGGGGATTACATACGTACCGCCTTCCTGTTTCTCCGCGGGGATCGTGATGTCGAGAATATGGTTCAACCCATCGAGCACGCCCTGATAAGTGCCACCGCGGTCGAGATCGATGATCGGGTAACTCGTCGTCACAAAAATGTCGCCGGTGCTGACAACGTCCGACCGGCGGAAAAAGACGATGCTGTCGCCATCCGTATGCGCCGCCGGCTGGTGAAATATCTGGACCGCCTCACCGTTGAAAAACACTTCCTTCGTATCAGTGATGTAAGTATCGGTGGGCCACGCCGCGCTGGGAGCAGCGGGGGTGTTCCCGTCTTTTGTGCTCATGCGGTCAAGAACCTGTTGGGCCGCGATTACGGTGGCGCCGCTGGCCGCGCTGGCTCCGATATCGCCGACCACATTGCCGCCCGCGATGGTACTTCCGGCCTTCGCCAGCTTTTCATTACCCCCCGTGTGATCCCCGTGAACATGTGTGTTGATGATGTAACGAATCGGCTTGTCGGAAACGGTGCGAATCGCGGCAATCACTTTATCGCTGAGGCCCGCGTACATAGTGTCCACGAGAAGCACGCCTTCTTTGCCCACCTGCATCGTGATGTTGCCGCCGGAGCCCACAAGCATGTACACATTGCCCTGGACAGGCAAAACGTGAACCTGGACGTTGTCGAAATTCTGAGGCTGTTGCGCGAAACATGCCGTGAACAGACCGAAAGCCAGCGCCGCGCAAGGCAAAATTGCGAATCTTCTCATGTTCTCACTGGTCCGCGAGGCCTACTTCGACGCCGTGGCTGTCGTTTTGACCGCCGGCTTCATATCCTTCAATTTGAGGCGGTATTCCGGATACATTGTTTCCGAACCGCCGCGCGCGGCCTGTGCCGGCAGTCCGAAGCGCTCCGGGAATTCATTGACGAACGTGTTCTTGCCCGGCAGGTGACTGGGGACCGCGCCCTTTGGCCGGATCACTTCCACCACCGCCTCACATGGATAGGGCGCAATCTGTTGTCGCGCATCGAATTCGAAATCGGTCGTGCGTATAAAGGGCTCGGTCAGGTAGACCGGATCGTTGATGACGACCACCACAGTCAGGTAATCGCCGTGCCGGAGCAGGTGTTCCGTAACCGTGGCTCTGTCGCTGCGGGGTATCCCGTTTCGGCGGATCCAACCATTTTTGAGATGTGTCGTTGTCACAGTCAGCATGTCGCCTTCGAACTTGCCCGTGGAAAATCCCTGCCACGTGTGTGCCGCATACTCCGGCGGATGAGGACGCCCGTCCATCCAGATGGTTCTTTCGGGTGCTTCCCAGGAGATATGCGTGTGATAAGCGATCAGCGCCTGCGTCTCCCTGTCGACTTCCTTCCATACGCGCAGATTTGCGGGACCACGCCATGCGTAATCGGACGGATGAGGCTTGCACTGGTGTTCCGGCAGCGTCAGCAGCGACGCATCCCACGTGTCGCCGCGCAGGCGTGCCGCGTCGTTAATAGGAAGACCGAGATAATCGCCGATCTCAGGGCCCGGAATCCGCTCCGGCTGATCTTCATGAAATCGCGGAGCCCACTCTCCCGACGGATCGAGCTGGGCGAACAGTGGAAGCCCCGTCACCGTAATCGCAACCGTCGCCAACAGAATTCGATTGATCGTGTTCATCGATACTCCTGGCCGGAAGCAGGCGGCACGGAAACTCAGCGCGGATCGAGGGGTCCGCACCCTTCGGCGCTTCAGGCCGTCACAAAGTACCACGCGTAACTTTTCAGTGTCAAGGGTAAGCGGTCTTCGCACTCCCATGATTCGCTGCGTATGGATTGAGGTGAAAAAAAGGTAAGGATTGTGCTGTTTCGGGTAAGGAATCGGGGAGACGCGAGTCCAACCCCGATGACCGCATAACTGGAAAGTAACTTGTGTGGGGCAGGATGGCAGCCTGCGCGGGATTGGTAACTCTTACTTTTAAGATGACGTCACAAGGCTGGGCGACACCGCACCGATCTTGCGCGGGGCAGTTTCTTTCAGAAACAGGCAAACCACAATACCGGCGGTTACGCCTCCCAGGGCCAGATAGAGAATGTTCTGGATGCCATAGTGTTGCGCGATAAAGCCGGCCAGCGAAGGCGCCACGCCGCCGCCGAAGATCTCCCCGGCGCCGACTACGATTCCCACCGCGGACGACACCAGCCCCGCAGGAGCGGACTCCGTGGCGATGGGGCCGGTCAGCAACGATACAAGCCCGAGACAAAAGAGTGAAACGAGAAACAGCAGCCCGAACAGCATCGTCGGATCGGGGCCGATCGCGATGAAAAATCGCAGCGTAATCGCGGTCGCCGCGAAGCCCACAATCGCGACGATCCTGCGGCCGAGAATGTCGGAAAGTCCGGGCAGGGCGAACTGCCCCACGAATCCCCCGAATCCAAGAGCGGATGTGACCACGCCCATCTGCTCCGTCGAAAGGTGAAGGTAGTCGACTAGATAATTCGGCATCATCGCGCTGAGCACAAACACGCCGGTCATGGCGCAGAACAAGCCGAACATGGAAACCACAATGTTTCGCGAATGAAAGATCTTTGACCACGCATGACCGGCCGGCTTCGGTTCTTTACTGGTGATATGGGCAGGATCGCGTAATACCAGAAACATGAAGATCGCGAGGATAAAGCCCGGAACCGCGACCACGACGAAGACATAGCGCCAGGAAGGAACGACTCGGAGCAGTTGCGTCGCGATAATGGGCGCCAGGCCGAGGCCGAACAATGCGAATGTGCTCTGTTGCAGGCCGAGATTGAATCCGCGCCTTTGGGGAGCTGAAGCTTCAGCAGTCGCCGCAAAGCTCGTGGGACAGAATGAACCTTCTGTAAGACCCATGACGGCACGAATAAGAATCAGGCTCAGAAAGCCCGTGGCAAGACCGGAAAGTCCTGAAAGAAGCGAGAATAAAACGATCGCGGGGATCAGGACCCGGCGGTGGCCGATCTTATCCGCCAGACCGCCCATCACAGCGGCGAAAAAACCCCAGGCCAGACCGAGAATTCCGACGATATTCCCCAGTTGCTGGTACCCCAGACCGAGGTCTTTCATCATGGTGGGAAACAGCGGGGCTATGATCCACCGGTCGAGGCCTACAAGGCCAAATCCCAGCCCCAGCAGGGTGACTACTTTCCATTCGTATGAGGTATCCCAACGCTTATATGATTGCGTCATCACCCCTCCGGACTAAGGGATTATGTCACCTGGCCCGAAGCACGTCAATGAATTATGCCAGCGGAATTCTTCGCAACCCACGGCCGATGCGCGGGCCACCTAACCGTACGAATCAGGGACGTCGATCAGTATATTTCCATCCTGCACCAGCACCTGATACTTCGGCACCCGGACTTCAGAATCGAAATGATGAACGCCGGTCCGGCAATCGTACCGGCGGCCATGCCACGGGCAAACCAGCAGCGATCCCTGTAACACGCCCTGACCCAGTGGGCCTCCGCTGCAGGGACACGCTCCATCCAGCGCATGAATTTCACCATCCAGATTGCAAAGCGCGTACGCATTGCCGCCAATTGAGACCTCGGCCGTCGAGCCCGGCGGAAGCGCGGCGGCTGTCAGGACCTGGACGAATGGCAAGCCGCCACCTCAGCTTTTTGACGGTTACTCCAAACAACGCATATCCTCCATCGATTATATTGAAAGCGCGCTGCCCTCCTGCGCTCAGATGCGGCGGACGTTAAACTGGTGATACGCGCATGGCGGCCTCCCCAACTCGAAACAAGATTACCGACAGCGGCGTGCGTCTGACGCGCCAGCGCAAGATCCTGCTCGATCTGATCGACAAAACCGGCCAGCACCTCGACGCCGAGCGGCTGTATCAGCTCGCGAAGGAAAAAGATCCCAAACTCAACCGCGTCACGGTCTACCGGACGCTCAAGCTGCTCAAAGAAGGCGGCCTGGTGGATGAGCTCGACCTGATGCATCAGGCCGGTGAGCGGCATTTCTACGAAACCCGCCGCAAACAGGAGCATGCCCATGTGATCTGCCTGGCGTGCGGCAAAGTGGAAGAGTTCTTCGGCGAGCCCCTGCAGCGCCTCCGCAAGCAGATCGAGACACACTTCGGATTTCAGATCGTCCTAGCGCGAACGGAGGTGGGCGGCTATTGTCCACACTGCCAGTCGCTGCGCGCGCAGGAGCTGGAGCGGGCCGCCGCAGTTTCGCGCCAATGACGCCGGATTCCGAGTCAAGCTCCCCGCAATCGATCTCCCCCGGCGCAACGCCTGGAGCACCTCTCGGAGCAACCCTGGTCGTCATCGACCCCAATGGACGGCGTGTTCGCGTCCCTGTCTTCCCATTTCCCTTCCGGATGGGTCGCTCGCCTGACAATAATCTCGTACTGCGCGACAGCCGCATCTCGCGCAATCACGCGCAGATCGCCAGCGACGGCGGGAATCTTATCCTCGAAGATCTCGGCAGCCGGCACGGCATCTGGGTGAACGGCGAGCGCGTCGACAAATCGCGCCGTCTCGATGGTTCCGAGCGCATCGAATTCGGCGTACCCGACGGCTACCAGATTCACTTCACGCGCAACGGAGACGAGATTCAAAAACTTCTCGCACGGCGCGAAGCCAGCAAAGAAAGCGGGCGCGCCGGTACAGCCAACCTCGAAAAGCTGCGCGCCGTTCTCGAAGTGGCGCGCTCGCTGCAGAGCTCTTTTTCGACCGACGACGTTCTGAACACCGTTCTCGACGCCGCTCTGGCGGTCACAGGGGCGGAGCGCGGCTTCCTGCTGCTGTTCAACGAGGAGAGGGAGTTGCAGGTCCGCAGCGCGCGTGCGACCGGAGGCGGCGATCTTCCCGCCGATGAACTTCGCGTGCCGCGCCGTTTGATACAGCAGGCGCTCGAGAGCCGCCGCGATCTGTTTTCGATGTCGTTCGATCCGACAGCCGACGACGAACGGTCGCCTGGCAACACGATCACGGATCTCGAGCTGCGCAGCGTCGTATGCGTCCCGCTGGTGCACGTGAATTTGAGCGGGTCCGGCGCGACCCAAATGCTTTTGATGGCGAAAGCCAACGCCGGCGTGCTCTATATGGATTCGCGCGTCACGGCCGTCGACCTCGCGGGCGGCAATCGGGAGCTCCTGCAAACGCTGGCGATCGAAGCGTCGACGGTTCTCGAAAATGCGCGTCTTCTCGAAGAAGAACGCGCCAAGCAGCGCATCGAGGAAGAGCTCGACGTGGCGCGGCGCATCCAGCAGAGCCTCCTGCCGCGCCATCTGCCCGAAGAAGGCTGGTTCGTGGTTCGCGGATCCAGCCAGAGCTCTCATCAGGTGGGCGGCGACTATTACGACGTCATCGCGATCGGCCCCGAAACGTGGTCGATGGTGATCGCGGATGTGTCCGGCAAGGGGGTGAGCTCCGCTCTTCTCGCCAGTTTTCTGCAGGGCGTCTTTCTCAGTGCATCGCTGACTACGGATATCCCGGAGGTGTTGTCGCGCATCAACACCTTCATGAGTGACCGCGCCGAGCATGGCAAGTACGCAACGATGTTCTATTCGAAGCTCGATTCTTCGGGACGGCTGACCTACGCCAACGCCGGCCATTGCGCGCCGCTGCTCGTCCGCGCGACCGGTGAGATCGAAAGGCTGGATGCCACGTCGCTGCCTGTTGGGCTGGTGCCGGGCGCGCTGTTCCCTCTCGCGAACTGTGACCTGCGGGCGGGCGATCGCATTGTCCTCTATACCGACGGCGTGACGGAGGCGCAGAATCCCGCGGGCGATTTTTTCGGGCGCGTGCGGCTGCGGGACGCCGTCCGGAGCGCGGTGAATGCCGATTGCGCCAGACTGCACGAGACGATACAGGGGGCCATCCTCGACTTCACGGCCGGCGCCGAGCAGGCCGACGATCTCACCCTTGTTGTTGTGGAGTACGGTGGGGCAGGATGGCAACCGGCGCGGGGCTGCTAACCCGGCCGCCAGCCGTCCGCAGGATCACAATCTAAATTCTGTCCACCAGCGCGGCGAACTGATTCAGCGAGTTTGCATCCTGCAGCAGCGGCCGCTCGATCGGTTTTCCCTGCAGCCGCGCGTAGATTGCGCGCGAGAAAAAATCGATGGCACTGGTCGATTTCACAATCTCCCCCCACACCTGAGTCGCGGCGGCGCGTTTGCCGTCGAGGAGCAGTGCGTACCCCAGCGTGAGGTTCCGCAGCGGCGCGAGTTGCGGAGGCACAAGTTTCTGCGCGCGCGCTACCCATTCCGATACCGGCGCCGACGGCAGAGCCGCGAACCGGGCCATGAACACAGGCGCGCTGCTTGTTGTCGGGCCGATCGCCGCGGAGTCCTTCGCCGCTTGTGCCCGGTCTCCCTGCAGAAGTTCCCACACAGTCAGCTGCGCATAAGCACCCGCGATTACGGAAGGCGGCCGGGTTTCCGAAATCAGTTTTCGCAGCGAGCTGACTGCCTCCTGCTGCCGGCCGGTTCGATAGAGCCAGTCGGCTTCAAGAAGTCCGATCACCTGATCGCGGGACTTCTCCCGCTGCGCACGAAATTGTGAAAAGAGAGCGGCCGCGCCTGCTTTGTCGCCGGCACGGAATTTTGCCCATGCGGCCTTGTACAGGTCGCCGAATTTTTCGAAACCGGGCTGCTTTTTGTCTGCCTCGACGTAGTTGCCGGCCGCGGCCGCGAACTTGCCGAATGAATAATTCAGGTCGCCGATGGAATCGGTGGGGTTCGCATCTTTAGGCCGCAGCCGCTCGTATTCCCGCAACGCCGCCAGTGCCCCCGTATAGTCGCCGGCGTACGAACGGCCGTAACCAAGACTGTTCCATGCCACGGCGTCGTTCGGCAGGGCGTCCGTGACCTTCTTCCAATCCGAGATGGCCGGCTTGAAATCTCCCGCTGTCGTCTCCGCTTCCGCGAGGCTCCGCAGAAGCACGAGGTCGCCCGGACCGAGAGCGACCACCTTGCGCAACGCCGCAATAATGGCTTGCCGGTCCCCTTTCAGATTGGCTTCCCCGACATCGAGGTTGGCCCGGCTCCGGGCATCGATCTTGTGTGCGCGCGCCCGTTCCAGCACCGCTTCGGCGGCGGCGCGATTCCCGCTTACCGCTTCCAGCCCCGCGAGCGCAACCCACGCTTCACCGAAATCGGGATCGAGCCCGATCGACTGATCGAGGAACTCCCGTTTCGCCCCCGCCGGGGATTCGTAAGCGATCGCATATGCCCGTAATGCGCCAACGTTCGTTGTCGGGAGCGGATGCGCCTGCTGTGAAAAATCCCGGGCGAGGCGTTCCATCGCAGCGATAGCCGATGGACCACTCGCCGTCACCATTCGCAGCGATTTACCCGAGGCGACATCCTCCTCGACAGCGGAAATCATGACTTGCCCGCCAGTACCCTCCACATAACCACTGATCAGCCGGTTTGCGCCGGCCGCCAGCGCTTCGGTTCGCTCGCTCGAATCTCCCGGAGCTGTCAAAGGGCGGGGGCCAAGAGTCGCCGCCAGACGGCTTATGGCGGCTGAGTCCAGCACCGGACCGCCGAGGGTTCCGGCAAGAGAAGCAGGCAAAGACTCGCTGACAGCGCGGCCAACCCAATCGAGATCGGGGTTCCCTGAAAGATTCTCGAAACGCAGCACAGCGTAGCGCGGTGAAGGTCCGCTCTCCGCCTTCTTCCGGCAAGCGCCCGACAGCAGCGTGAGCGCGCAAATAAGAACAAGGGACAGGGGGTTTCCCCTGCCGGCGCCAATCATCAAAACCCTTGGTGGAGCAGGCAGTTTCGCCTGCCATCTTCAGTCGAGCTGCTAAAGGACACGCGGCTCCAGCGTCATCAGATCCTTGAACGCCTGCGTCTCCCGCAGCGCGGAAAATTCCTTGATCTGGCCCAGCTTGTCCTTTTCCTTGTATCCTTCTTCCAACGCTTTCCGGAGATACTGCAGGGCAAGATCATTCTTGCCCGTGCCTGCGTACATCCGGGCCATTTCGAAGTGATAGCGCGCCTTGTCCGTCACGCCGCGATCCTGCATGCGGGTCCCTACTGAGCCATGCTTTTCGAAGACGTCAGGATCCAGCTGGAGCGCCTTGGTATACGCCTGAGTCATCAGATCGAATTTTCCGCGCGCGTACCAGGCGGTACCCAGATTGCTCCAGATGGACGCGGAATCGGGCGCGTATTGCAGCGCTCGCGTGTAACGGGAAATGGCGCTGCGGTATTTCTTCTCCGCATAGAAAACAGTCCCGACATTGTTGATCGCGTCGGCATATTTCTTGTCCACCTTGATGGCGCGCTCGTAGGCCTTCCGCGCGCCATTCATGTCGCCGAGCTGGTGATAGGCGATGCCGATCTTGTCCCAGAGGACCGCCGCCGCGTTTGGCTTGCCGTCAACTTCCGGGCTTGCGCGGCGGCCGCCCGGAATACTCTTCAGGCCGTCGCTGTATGTGTCGATCGCCTCCCGGTACATCTTGCGGGCCATATACAAGTCCCCGCGCTCCTCGGTGGTCAGCCCGGTTTGCGGGGTGGTTTGCGCGGCCGCTGTACTGGGGGCGCCGGTTGCGCAGAGGGCGAGAGTCAGAAAAAGCGCACAGCCCGACGGGGCGTTGTGCGCGTTAAGAAACCCGTGCGCGGTAAAGACAGAGCGACTCAAAAACCTCATCGGAATACATCCTTCAACTTACCGAAGAAGCCCTTCTTTTTCTCCTTTTCCGCTGGCGGCTGGCGATCGCCTGGTACCTGCGAAGTGACCGCCGGTAGTTGACTGCCATTATCCCGCCGCGGCGGCGGCAATGCCTCGAAAGAAGGCGACGAAGGTGGGGACGGCGGATTTGAAGGCTGGCCGGCGGGCGGAATATCCCAGCCCGAAACCGTTGTCCGGTCGCCTTTGGCTCCATGCAGCGGACAAGCGCCGACTGGCTCCGTGCCGGCGATAAACACTTCGGGCGCCTGCATCGGACACTGCGCCCCGGCCGGCATTCCCGACTCCGGATCGATCGTAACCGTGACGACGCCATTCGGAGCCTCAAACGGTTTGGCATCGGCGTACTTGCGCAGCGTCAGCGCCCGTTTCATAAACTCCGTCCAGATCGGCAGCGCGGAATGCGCGCCTTCGATATCGAGCTCGCGGTTATCGTCGAACCCAACCCACACGATGCAGAGCAGGTCGGAAGTGAAACCGGCAAACCAGCCGTCGTGCGAAGTGCCGGTCTTTCCGGCGGCGGGAGCGGTGAAGCCCCGCGAGCGCACGCCGGCCGCCGTGCCCGTCCGCATGACCTCTTCGAGCATGTTGACCACAAGGTAATCGACGCGCGGATCGAGCACCGGCTTCGCCACCGGCTTTTGATCGAGCAGCGTGTGGCCATTCGATTCCTTGACCAGCGAGACGAACGAGGGTTGCACGCGGACGCCGTGATTCGCGAAGATCGTCCACGCGCCCGCCATCTCGAGAGGCGTTGCATCGTAGGATCCGATCGCCATCGCGGGCGTCGCTTTCACGTCTTCGCTGATGCCCGCGCGATGCGCAAGGTTGACGACGGTCGAGTAACCGACCATCTCGGCCACTTTGATCGTCGCCACGTTCAGCGACTTTGCCAGCGCCTTGCGCAGCGTCACCGGACCATAGAACTGGTGCTCGAAATTGTTGGGCGCGTATTCCTGTCCGTCGAATTCAAACGTCGTCGGCTCATCCACCACCATCGAGGCGGGCGTGAGAGTGCGCGTTCCTCCGGCGACCGCCGTATTCATGGCGGCGGCGTACACGAATGGCTTGAAGATCGATCCCGGCGGACGCTCGGAAACCACGCGGTTCAACTGGCTCGCCCCATAATTGCGTCCGCCGACCAGCGCCTTGATCTCGCCGGTGTGCGGGTCGAGCGCGATCAGCGCGACCTGCGGCTCCACGAACGGCGCATTTTTGAAGCGCTTCTGCTTGTGAACGAGTTCGTCCACCTGTTTCATCCCAACGGCAACCGCCTCGTTGGCGGCTCGCTGCAGGTCGAGATCGAGCGATGTGTAGATCTTCGCCGAACGCACGTGGAAATCGTAATTGGGAAAGCGCTTCTCCAGATCGTCGTTCAGCATGTCGACGAAATAAGGAGCGTCACTCGACTCCGCCGGACCCGAGACCACCTTGAGCGGTGTATCCACCGCGATCGCATATTCGCGATCGGTGATGAAGCCGTTCTGCCGCATCAGCGACAGGATGGTGTTGCGCCGCTCGCGCACACGGTCCGCGTGCCGATAAGGATTGTAATAGCTCGCGCCGCGTACGATCGCCGCCAGCGAGGCCGCTTCGGGGAGCGTGAGAGAACGGATGTCCTTTCCGAAATACGCCTGCGAAGCCTCGCCGAACCCCCGCAGCGTGAAACTCCCCCGGTACCCCAGATCGACCTGATTGCAATACATCTCGAAGATCTGCTCTTTGGTGAGCTTTTGTTCGAGTTGCATCGTGATCATGATTTCAGCGAGCTTGCGCCGCCAGTTCCGCGCCGGCGTGAGGAACATGTCCCGCGCCAGTTGCATCGAGAGCGTTGAGGCCCCCTGCGCATTCTTCCCCCGCTTTACGTCCACCCAGGCCGACCGGATGATTCCGATCGGATCGAAACCGGAGTGCTGGAAGAAGCGTTTGTCCTCGGCCGAGAGCACGGCGTTCCGCAGGACGGGCGGAATGTCCTCGTAGTGAACGACGCGTTGTTTTTCGCGGTTGCGGTCGGAGAGATTGGTGATGAGCTGCGGCTCCAACTCATAAAGCGGCCGGTTGGTGTTGTCGCCCAGCGAAACGATTCGGCTGATTTTCCCGCCGGCGAACTTGACGGTGGCGGGCTCCTGGTCGAAATAGGAATCAGCGCCCGGGAAGATATCGATGGCGTCGGCCTTGACGGTGTACGAGCCGGTCGGATTATTGCGGTTCTCGTTGTAGCCGGCGTGCCGGAGCATGGCCGCAATGTCCGAGGGCGTGATCTTGTCCCCGATGGCGATCGAATCGGGCGCGGCGAAAATGCGGGCGGTGGTGCTGTAGGGCCCGCCGCGCAGCCGCTCGTCGAGCATCTTCGAATAGACGTTGTAGAAGTGAATGAATACGCCCATGCCCACGACCACCAGGCAGGCGAGCACGATCATCAAAGTCTTGCCGGCGGGATGAAGCAGAAAACGGACGAGCCTGGCGTTCTTCGGGACGCGAACTTTCCTTTTAGCCGAGTTGCTTCTGACTCGCCGATTCCCGGACGGCCTTTCTTCGGCGACCTTCATATCTGTACCTTCAGGATACCGGTAAACCGGTCGAGCGGCGAAAAGTCAAAACCTGGAACCTGAAATGGTGGAAAGCGCACGGGTGCGAGCCTGATTCCGTCTCCAGGGTTTCTACATTTTCCAGACTCGGTGGCTCATAGATGGTGGAACGGCTTCAGCCTGGTTCAAGCTCCCTGTTTTTCAATCGGCCTGACGAGCTCTCTTATGGGGTCTCAGCTTTTATCCGCGGCCGGTTGGGTTTCGGAGCAGGAAAGCGGGCGAGGCCCGCAAGGCAGCTTTGGAAATGGGCGTGCTTCCCTTTCTGCGGAACGCATCGGATTCTACGGAGTGCATCGGGTGAGGTGCATATCTTATACGGCCTGACAGGCCGCGTTTATGGGGCCAGTTGGCTTCCGTTTTTTCTGACCTGGAGCGCTTATGTGGGTGCGCCCGCTCTTTCACGATCGCATCGAAGCCGGTCAGATGCTTGCCAGGAAGCTGAAATGCCAGGCCTTCGATCCTAAACCTCTTGTGCTGGCGCTTCCCCGCGGCGGCGTTCCTGTCGCATTCCAGATCGCAAGGATATTACAAGCGGACCTGGACATTTTCCTGGTCCGGAAGATCGGTGTACCGGGTCAGGAAGAACTTGCAATGGGGGCCATCGCCAGTGGAGGTACAGGCGTCGTGAACCGGCCTATGATCGCCCAGCTGGGAATCACGACGGCGGAAGTAGAGCGAGTAATGGTGCATGAGCGGCACGAGATTCAGCGCCGCGAGCGGATCTACCGCGAGGGTCGCCCGGCATTATCCATTCGCGGACGCACTGTGATTCTCGTGGACGATGGTTTGGCTACCGGTGCGTCGATGCTGGCGGCAGTTCAAGCCGTACGAGGCCAACAACCCGGGCGCATCATCATAGCCGTGCCCGTCGCGCCGGCCGGCGGATGCGAGCAGTTCCGCCGGCACCGCGAGGGCGGCAACGATGCCAACGATGCCAACCATGTGATTTGCCTGCACACCCCCGAGCCGTTTTACTCGGTTGGCGTTTGGTACGAAGACTTCTCTCAAACATCCGATGCCGACGTGCAGAAACTGCTCCGCGAGGCGGCCCGCGAACCCGTAGCCTGAGGAGGATTAGTTTGAGGAGGGTCAGCCGTGCCACCGTTCGAACATAATGTTCGGATCGCGCCTGACGGCTTGCGGGGAGATCTCGCGATGCCGGAGCGAGCCCAGGGTGTCATCGTGTTTGCCCATGGAAGCGGCAGCAGTCGCCACAGCCCTCGAAATCGCTATGTGGCTGCCATTCTCCAGGAAGCCGGATTTGCGACACTTCTGCTCGATTATTGACTGCGGCCGAAGAACAGGTCGACGCCGCCACCGGGCATCTTCGCTTTGACATCGACTTGTTGGCTCAACGTCTCCTCGAAGCTACCGATTGGCTGCAACGTGAACCGCCATTGCTCAATTTACCCGTCGCATATTTTGGAGCAAGCACCGGCCGCGCGGCCGATGCTGATTAAAGCCGTGGTTTCCCGCGGCGGCAGACCTGATCTTGCGTTGAAGCTCCGGCCTTGCTGATCGTGGGCGGCAACGATCACATAGTGCTGAACCTGAACCAACAGGCGCTTGCCCAATTGCGTTGTGAAAAGCGGCTTTCCATTGTGCCCGGCGCAAACCATTTGTTCGAAGAACCGGGAACCCTTGAAGAAGTCGCGCATCTGGCACGGGAGTGGTTTGAAGCACATTTGGCCGCGACTTAACATACCCGCATTTCTTCAGTGGTAAAGATGATGGAAACGGATGCGAATGGCGATGCAAGGTCCCGGCGCCACCGGCGGCCGATAGCTGAAGAAGTGTAGCACCGGCGATCTTGTCGCCGGTGTATGGCTTAAACGTGTGTGAGCCCAGGATAACGCCGGTACCGAACGAGGGTGGTTTCCCGAGGGCCGCCCTCCCGCAAATGGATCCGGCAAGCCAGTGTGTGCCGTCGTAACGAGGAAGCACTAAACGAAGCGAAAATCGAAAGTTAATCCGGTTCCGGCAGCGCGATGGCTCCCGAGTTGAGATGTGGAACAGGTTTCAGCGGCGCGCAGACCATTGCGAATGGTTCGTCAGAATCGTCCGGGCCGTCGCGCAGGAACTCGAGTTCTTTCTCCAGGTCTTCCAGATCGGCGAGCAAGCTTGCCACTTTCTTCGGCGGTACGGAGGCGGCCTGCATCATTTCGATGAGTTCCGCGGTACGAAATTCGGTCTGCTCGCGCTGCAACTGCATGAGTATATTTTACGAGAGAATTTCCGCGAGTGCATCGACCGTTTCGATGCATTGCGCGCGGCTCACATCATAGTGAGTCACCGCGCGCATGAATTGATCGTTCACCGGATTCATCAGGATGCCCCGCGCTTTCAGGGCGACGGATGTGGACTGCGGTGAACATCCATCGGGAAGATCGAAGATGACGATATTGGTCTCGACCTGGCGCACGGTTACCCCGTCAATCTGACCGAGACGTTCCGCCAGCAAGCGGGCGTTGGCGTGGTCTATGTGCAGGCATTTGGGTGATTCTTCGAGCGCGATCAATCCTGCTGCCGCGAGCACTCCAGCCTGGCGCATGCCGCCGCCGAGCCGTTTGCGCAGAAGGCGGCCCCGCTCGATGAGGCGCGCGGATCCTGCCAGAATCGATCCGACCGGGGCACCGAGAGCTTTCGACAGGCAGAACATCACGGTGTCGACGTTCGCAGCAATCTCATTCACCGGCTTCCCGCTTGCCGTCGATGCATTGAAGATGCGCGCGCCATCCATGTGAACCGGAACGCCCGCTTCATGTGCGCGATGGCAAATGTCGTCGATGACTTCCTGCGGATAGACGCGTCCGCCGGCCATGTTGTGTGTGTTCTCGATTTCGATGGCGCCGGTTCGGGACGCGTGGAAGCTGCCGGCTTTCAGGATGGGGCGGATGCGGTCCCACGTGAGAATGCCATCGGGAGCATCGGCCGAGCGAATTTGACAACCGGAGAACCACGCGAGCATCGACAGCTCCCAGTCGAACAGGTGTGCGCGCGAATCGCAGATGACTTCCTGGCCGTGCTCGGTGAGTAATTTGATGGCGATCGTGTTGCCCATGGTGCCGGAAGGAACGAACATTGCGGCTTCTTTGCCTGCCACTTCCGCGGCGCGGGTTTCGAGACGGTTTACGGTTGGGTCTTCGCCGTAGACGTCATCGCCGACTTCAGCTTCAGCCATTGCCTGGCGCATGGCGAGCGTCGGTTTGGTTACGGTGTCGCTTCGCAAATCGATCATGCGGTGAGAAACTCCTGGAAGATTTCGTTAGACACCATTACGCCACGCGGCGTCAGGCGCAGGTTCCCATTTGCCTTTTCGAGCAGACCGTCTGAAAGGAAGCGCTCGAACGCCGGACCGAAGCGGCGCCAATCCGACGCATCCGCGTTGACACCTTCAGTCAGGCGCAAACCGACGAAAAATTTCTCTTCACTCGGGTCGGGGGAAGATTCTTCCTGACGCGGCGATTCACCGCGTTCGAGCCGCGCCACATAGTCTTGTGCGGACTCAACATTCTGCCAGCGGGAGGCGCCGTCGAAAGAGTGAGCATCGGCGCCGAATCCCATGTAGGGCGCGCGCTTCCAGTACTTCAGATTGTGCAGCGATTCGAGCCCGGGCCGCGCGAAGTTGGAAATCTCATAGCGCTCGATTCCATGGGCGCGCAGACGCTCGACGGCGCCTTCGTAGAAATCGGCGATCGCGTCGTCGGAAGGCACGTCGGACGCGCCGTAGCGTTTGCCGCCCAGAAGGATCTCCGACCCCAGGCGGCTGTCGTCATCCACTTCGAGCATATAAACGGAAACGTGCGGGGGATCGAGATTGAGCGTGGCGTCCAGGGATTCATTCCACGTGGCGCCGGATTGGCCAGGGAGCCCGGCAATGAGGTCGATGTTGATGTTGCGGATACCGTGCGCGCGCAGGAGTGCCACGTCGTGCACGACCGTCTCGGCGGCATGTTTACGGCCGGTGCGGGCGAGTTCCTGGCGAACGAACGACTGCACACCCAGGCTCACGCGGTTGATTCCGGCACGCTGCCATGCCCCAATGCGCTCGACCGTAATGGTACCGGGCGCCGCTTCAATGGTGGCTTCGCGCCAGGGATTCCCCGGCAGGACGGTGAGCAATTGTTCGAGATGAGCGGGGTCGGCTGCGCTCGGCGTGCCGCCACCCAGATAAACCGTATCGGGCGTGTGCCGCCACGAGTGCGCAGCAATTTCCTTGAGCACCGCTTCGAGGTACCGGGATTCCAGCTCGCGCGGCAATACGCCCGAAGCGAAGTTACAGTAAGTGCACTTCTGGGCACAAAACGGCCATGAGATATAGATGCCGGCCACTGGAATCTTCATCATAACGTTCGTGCCGCCCTCTAAAATGAACTCTGGTGCGACCACGCGGCGATCACTTCCTGCCGACTCTGGATGGATGGCGCGCGATCGCCATCGCGATGGTCGTCTTGAGCCACTCCGTAACCGTCGAGGCGGCGCGCGATGGCGGTGGTGGCTTGATCAATCAACTCACGTTCCGGCTGGGGACGTTCGGGGTGATGGTGTTCTTCGCGATCAGCGGATATCTGATCTGTACGCGGCTGCTGATCGAGCAGGAGAAGACCGGTTCGATTTCGCTGCGTTCCTTCTATATCCGGCGCATCTTCCGGATCCTGCCGCCTGCGTATTTTTACCTGCTGGTGGTCGGCGCGCTTGCGCTGGCTGGCATTGTCACGGTCGCAGGGACGGACCTGGCGGGGGCGGCCTTTTTCTTCGGCAACTATATTCCGTCCGAATCCTGGTTCACCGGCCACTTCTGGTCGCTTGCGATCGAGGAGCACTTCTACGTGCTGTGGCCTCCGATTCTGTTGTTGGGCGGCCGGAAGCGCGCCATCCCGCTGGGGGCGCTGTTGATTCTGCTGACAGTGATTCTGCGTCATCAAGCGTTGGCGAGCCTGCCGGCCGGGACCGATCTGCCGGGATACACACAGTTCCGCCTCGATGCGTTCATGTTTCCGTGCATCCTCGCGATACTTTTGCGCGGCGAGTCGTTTGCCAGAAGCTTCACAGCGGCCCTGAAGCCCCTGGCGTGGTGCGGAGCGTTGGTCGTGTTCGCCGCCGGCATAGCGGCAGGTATGTTCGTTCCCGCATGGAGGGAGCCGCAGCGGCTGCTGCAAGCGGCCTTGCTGCCGGTTATCGTCGTCACGACCGTGATGCGGCCCGGCGACTGGTTTGCGCGGCAATTGCGAAGGCCATCGCTGGAATGGCTTGGGCGGATCTCGTACAGCGTTTACCTCTGGCAACAACTCGTGTTCGGATTCGCGCCCGCACATCTG
>DATAZF010000035.1:0-3267 GCA_036272235.1 Bryobacteraceae bacterium
AGCCGTACGGCTTCCGCGAAGTCCACCGCCGTACCGATTAACGCGACCTGTGAGGTCGTGCGCAACAAACGAGCGACCGCTCGCAACATGAATTCGGAGTCGTCCGCCAGAAGAACTTTTACCTGCTTTGAGCCTGTCTCAGTCATGGTTGGTGACAACGGAAACTATCATGCGGAGGTAAAGCCGGTAGCCGAGATGTTAGCACGTGAGCGTTATGTTTTTCAGCAGGGTGACCTCACGTCCAGGCCAGGAGGGCTCTAATCGCCGGAGCACCGCTCTCAGATGCCACCTTGTCCATGGTGCGAAACGCCCGCTAAACGCCGTTGTCGTTAACTTGAAACGCTACCTACCCGTTACCTGTTAAGTATCCGACACGACTCCATCCGCCCGCGTTGAGCACCCCTCCCGCCTATGGCACAGTCAATCTGTGGTCATCGCCTTCTTTTTTCTATTCGGCATCGTCTTTGGCAGCTTTCTGAACGTCTGCATCGCGCGGATTCCAGAAGGTTTGTCCATCGTATCCCCGCGTTCGCGCTGCCCTCGCTGCGAGATCCCCATCAAGTCCTACGACAACGTTCCCGTCTTCGGCTGGCTCTGGCTTCGCGGTAAGTGCCGCTCCTGCGGCCTCCCGATCTCCCCGATGTATCCGCTGGTCGAGTTCGCCACTGGCTGCCTGTTCGTCCTCTGCTATCTCGAATACGGCATCGGCCCGGCCACCATGAAGTGGCTTGCGTTCACCTGCCTGATCGTGATCCTCACCATCACCGATCTTCGCGTACGGCTGTTGCCCGATCTCGTGAACTGGCCGGGATTCATCATCGGACTATTCTTCTCGGCTATCGTCCCGCCGCCCGATGCCGACTTCATCTTCTACGCCTGCGTCTCTCTCTTTCACAAAGTTCCGCCTCTCTATCTGCTCGGATTGATCGACGGCCTGCTCGGCGCCGCTTTCGGCAGCCTGCTGCTCTGGGGCATCGCCGCGCTCTACAAAGTCTGGCGCGGCCGCGAAGGCATGGGCATGGGCGACGTCAAGATGATGGCCATGGTCGGCGCGTTTCTCGGCCTGCGCGGCACCTTTTTCACGATTCTCTTCGGCACGCTTCTCGGCAGCATCGTCGGCGGCGCGGTCATTCTCGCGCTGTATGCATCGGGCTGGCAGCTTGCGTTGGCTGAACGCGCCAGCCGCCGCAACCTCGGCACGCTCCGCGATCTGCGTTGGACCATCGCCAGCCAATATCAACTTCCGCTCGGCACATTTCTCGGCGTTGCAGCGCTCCTGCTCGTTTTTCTTGGTCCCATCGTCATGCGCCATTTTCCTGGGAGCGCGCTGCTGTGAGTCTCGCGCTCTCATCTTTGTTGTTTGTGTGGCAACAAAGCCGCGCCACGCCGAATCCTCGCCTGGTGGCAATCGGTTTGGCGGTGTTGCTCACCGCGGTCGCGTGGCTAATTTTTGCGCTCGTACGCCGCGTGTTCAAAGATTCGCGCGAAGCCCATGGCAAGACCACGGACGCATCGCCGCGCATCGAAAATTCCGCAGCGTTCATGACCGCCTCGATGCAAGGGGTCATCCGCAAGCTGCGCGAACAGGAAAAAGAACTCGAGCGCCTGCATCGCGTCGAAAAAGAGCGCGCGGAACACACCGAGCGGCTCAGCGAAGAAGTCACGCGCAACATGCCCGCGGGCTTGCTGATGGTGAACGCGCAAGGAATCATCGCCAGCGCAAATCCCGCAGCCGAACAGGTATTGGGAGTCCGCGGCCTCGGTTATCGCCGCTACAGCGAAGTGCTCGGCGAATCGTGCGAATTAACACAGCTCGTCGCGCAGTGCCTGTCGCAAGGCAAAATTTTTCGCCGCGAACAGGTCGATCACAAAATACCGTCCGGCGAAACACGCCGGCTTGGCGTGACGATTTCCCCAGTGCGCCGCGGCGAAGAAAAAGTCAGCGGCGCAATCTGTTTGCTGAGCGATCTCACCGAACTCGCGGCCCTGCAAGAGCAGATGGAGCTGAAGAAAAATCTCGCGGCGCTCGGCGAACTTTCCGCGGGCATCGCGCACGAATTCAAAAACGCGCTCGCCACGATTTCCGGCTACGCGCAGATGATTCGCTCGGAATCCTCGGACGGCGAAATTTCCGACCACGCCGAGCGTATCCTCGAGCAGACTCGGAACATCACACATGTAGTGACCGAGTTCCTGAAGTTCGCCCGTCCGCTGGTTATTTCGGACGAGCCCGTCGAATTGCAGCCGCTGATCGAAAGGGCGCTCGACGAAATCTCGACTGCGGCTAGTGGCGTTTCGATTCACGCGGAAGGCGACTTCGGAATCGTCGCTGGCGATGAGGGTCTGTTGCGGCAGGTGATTTTGAATTTGGCGCGCAATGGCGCCGAAGCGTGCGAAGGCAGGACGGACGGGCGGGTTGTAGTGCGCGGAGAAATTGCGCCGGGCGGCGAAACGCCGTCGCAGCGAATCACCGTCCAAGATAATGGCGTCGGAATTTCGGCGGATGCGATGCCGAATTTATTTCATCCGTTTTTCACGACAAAAGCGCGTGGAACCGGGTTAGGGTTGGCAGTCGTTCAGAAAATCATTTTGCAGCACGGCGGTTTGATCGAGGCCAGGAACCACCCGTCCGGTGGTGCAGTCTTTATCGTTACGCTACCCGCTCGTCGAGCCCAGCCGAGTGAGGCTGTAGAATTAAGGAAGGACGCCATTCCCATATGAGCCGCAGATTTGCATTTTGCATGCGGCCGCAGGAACGTCCAGCGCGCCACCGGGGAGGTACATCACAATGACTTCAGTGACTTGGCGAAAGACCGGCGTTTACGTTTTGGTGGTCTTGCCGCTACTCGGCTTGGCCGGAATCGCCGTGGCCGCGAAGCATCAGGACGCCTCGCAGCAGACCGGCGATCCCATTGCCGATGCGGCGCGAAAAGCGCGCGAGCAGAAGAAAAACGAAGCGAAGCCAAAAAGAGTTTTCACGAATGACGACGTGGCGCCGGCTCCGGCGCCTGCAGCCGCGGCGACAGCTTCTACTTCAACCGACGCTAAAGATGCCAAGGCCGGCGATGCGAACGCCGCAGCCAAGACAGGCGATGCGGCTGCCGCTGACGCGAAGGCCGACAAGGCCCCGGCCGACGAAGCTGGATGGCGCAAGCGATTCGCGGAACAGCGCGCAAAGATCAGCCAGGCCGAACAGGAACTCGACGTATTGCAACGCGAGTCGACAAAGCTTCAGACGCAGTATTACAGCGATCCGCAGAAGGCGCT